>JAFYVX010000025.1 GCA_017558255.1 Bacteroidaceae bacterium | reverse complement strand
CTTTATGTTTTCTTCTGTTTTCTTCCCCATGGCATCCAATGAGGTAATAGAAAAATATATAGAAGAGAACGGATCTTGCGGGATCCAATTTAAGTCCTGCTGTCCTTCGTCGGATACAGAATATAGAATCTGGTGTATTCTGATATATGCAAATGGGAGGTACAGGGAACTGAAGACTGCAAACGTGAGAGCAATGCTTACGAAGACTGTTCTGACCTTTTGAATGTTCCCGAAGAATTTCTTTATGCCTTCTTTGCTGCTTGACCATTTTTTTTCAAGCAGTATGATACAGCATGTGTATATTATGACATTCGTAATCGTCTTCAGCATAGTGCTGGAGAAGAAATACTGGCCAACAAACTCAGAGGATTCGTTGGGTGTCGTCTCCGAAAGGAGAAGAAACCATGTGGGACTGATGGTTAGTTTAAAGTCGGTAAGTGCATAGAAGCATATTCCGTTTATAACGACAGCCAAAACATACATTGCTGTTTTGCATATGCTTCTGAGTTTGTGGGGCTTTATTGCAGAATATAGAAGTGCGCAAAGGTATGCATATAGAAATATGATTCCGATATTGCCAAGTGAGGTTATCAGGGAATAGAAACCGGAGACTGCTGTTAGATTCTTTATTGCTTGGGGTAACCCCATCAGCAGCATGAAAAAGAAAAGAAATGGCGTTTCGTTGAGAAGTATGGAATGGAATTTCCTAATGTACATGTTATTGCGCATATATCTCTGTAAAACTATTTTTTTGATTGTATGAGAAAGTCATATCTTTCTACAACGCTGTTCATGATATTCTCCCACGAGTGAACCAAACTGCTTGATGCATTTAATCCGGCATCTTTGACTATGTGTGGATTTTCAATGAGATGAGAAATCAGTTTTGCGTATTCTTCAATATTGTTCTCAGAGAGAAAACCATTGTACCCGTCTGTGATACTGCATGCGGCATCGGTATTTTTCAACAACACTGAAGGCACATTCATTGCTGCAGCTTCTCTCACAACCAGTCCAAAGGTGTCATAGAGAGAAGGAAAAAGAAATAGGTCTGATGCAGCGTAGACGCGTTGGAGACTCTCTCTGTCGCTTATCTGCCCAAGCATGAGCAGTTTGTGTCCTATGCCAGCATCTTCAGCCATTTTCCTGATGCCGTTGAAGGCATAACCCTTGCCAACGGTAACAAATCTAAAAGGCAAATCCTTTATCTTGGCAAGTGCTTGAATGATAAAGGCAATGTTTTTTTCCCAGATGTGTTGTCCCACATAGAGCAAGACGATTTCTTCGTTTCTTAATCCCAACTCATTTCTGCCTGTGTGTCTAAGGGGAGATGGGTTGGCGATGGTAAAGTCGCTTCCATTAGGCATTACTCGAACATTGCCGGTGTAACCATACTCTCTAAGTGTCTCCTCTACAGAGGCCTGGGGGATCCATACTTCGTCAACTCTATTGTAAAAGGACACAATGTTATTGACCATAAAGTCCACGATTAGTTTCACGGGGGCTTGTCTCTTGATGTCGTCTCTGTACTTCGAGTGGAAGGTGGCAACGATTGGGATATTCTTTTCCTTTGCCAGTTTTAATGCCATTTTACCAGAAGAAAAAGGTGTGTGGGCATGTATGATGTCGAAATCAGTATTGCTTAGTCTTCTTGTAAACCTCTGGTCAAAGAGTGGCAAACCCCATCTATAAGGTTTTCTGCCGATAAGTGGTACGGAAAAGTATCTGTGTACTGGAAAAGAGAATTCCGAATCATTCTTGCCAGGTGCATTCGGTGTAATGACACTTGCAGAATGCCCCAATTTGTTTAGCCAATAAGCGTAGTTCTTGACTGTTAGAGAAACTCCGTCGTATATAGGTGGAAAATTCTCGTTGAATAAACCTATATTCATATTAAGTTTATGTGTTTTGTGATAGTCTACTTACCTATAAGTACGCATCCTACCATTATTAGTGCCATGCCTATCCACTGGCTGTAGCTTACCGTTTCGTGAAACAGGAACATGGAGGCGAGAATACCAAGCACATAGCCCACGGTCTGCAAGGGTAAGAGCTGACTCAGTGGAAATACCTTTACCATCCATATCCACATCAATGTTCCAACTACCATCATGACACCGCTGGAAATCAAGGGTATGTTGTGTACTATCGTACGCCAGAAGTTCCAGCTCCAATCAAAAGTTCCCAACTTCATCAAACCAAATTTCAACATAATCTGTCCTGTTGTGATTATGATGCTTTGGATAAGTGCAATCAATAATATTTTCATAGGGAAGTATTTGCGAGATAATAGTTTAGTACAAGATAATTTTGCTATAATCGTTTCAAAAAAGCGGCCGTTTATTTGGAATATTATTTTACTTTAATCCAATTTCTGTGCAAAGGTAATACTTTTTTTAAAACAAATAAAACAAAATTTACTAATTGATACTTAGATACCTATAAATGGTACTTCTGCTTATCTCATAGCCCCATGCTACCATCGGAATGACGTGTCAAACTATGCAGCATGGAATGGGGGGTGAATGTGTAATTCGCTTCAGCATGTGAAAGATACAGGTGTAAACCAATTCAGCAACTCAGTAAGAGAGAGAGTCTGCTGAAATATAGACAGACCCTCAACGCAAAAGGAAACAGCATCTTTGTTGTACTATCAACAAGCTTTTGTTGCTGTATCAACAAACCTCTGTTGATAGTACAACAAAAGTTTAGGAATAGTATAGGCAAACCTGCATCTCCGTGGTGACACACAGCAGCGAACGCTACGATACAGTTTCGTCCTCACGGCCATTTAGTGGTAAGGTTTACTCCACTCTCTTCAGTTGTAGAGTGCTTTGACAATAGTCTACCACGGCAGGGCGGTGGGTTATGAAGATGATTGTCTGCTGTTTCTCCCTTGCCAAAGAAGAGATGTTGGCAATGAGTTGTTGCTCGGTTTCGGTGTCGAGGGCACTGGTTGCCTCGTCCAAGAGCAGAATGTTGCCCTGTCTGAGCAAGGCACGGGCTATGGCAATGCGTTGTGCCTGGCCCTCGGAGAAGCCTGTGCCTCCTTCTCCACAAACGGTGTCGATGGAGTCGGGCAGAGTGAAGACGAAGTCTGCACATGCCGAGCGGAGTGCCTGGTGCATGTCTGCCTCGGTGGCATCAGGGTTGCCCAGGAGCAGGTTATCGCGAATGGTACCGCTTAACAAGGTGTTGCCCTGCGGCACATAGACGAGATTGCATCTGGTGTCGGGCGATGCTGGTACGTGCTTGTCCTGATAGTAAAATTCCACGCTACCTTGAGTGGGGTGCAGGAGAGAGAGGATGAGGCGAATGAGCGTGGTCTTGCCTGCACCTGTCTCGCCAAGGATGGCTGTAGTGCTTCCCGGTGTAAAGTCGAAGGAGAACTTGTCCAGGATGTTGCGATGCCCGTCCTGATACCTATATGTGACATTGCTGAATCGTATGCCGGCACCGTGGGCGAAGTATTGTCTTCCGTGGCTCTCTTCGGTGGGAGTCTGCTCCAATTGCTCCATACGCTCTGCCGCCGTGATGGCACCGATGATTGCAGGGATGAAGCGTGTCATATCGCGGAAAGGTCCCTGTATCTGTCCCACCAGCTGGATGAATGCCAGCATGGTGCCGTATGTTATTGCTCCGGCATCAAGTCGGTACACACCCCAGATGAAGGTGAGCAAGTAGCCTGCCGTGAAACCGAGGTTGACGGTCAGATTGCTGAAGCTGGAAAACAGAGTTTTGTGCTTCACCTGTCCGTGAAGATGCTTCTGTGTCTGCGAGAGTTTCTCCACCATACCGTCGGTCTGCTCCAGAGTCTTGAGCACCATGCGATGTTGTATGCTCTCCTGAAGTATGCTCTGTATGCGACTATCCGTGTTGCGAATCTCACGAGTGAGTTTGCGCATGCGGTTAATGTATATTTTGCTGAGGAACAGAAAGAATGGGGCTACGACAATGACTGCCAGAGCCAACCATGAGTCGAAATGAAAAAGGTATGCAAAGGCAAACATCAGTCTGACGCAAACGCAAAGGGAAGCAGGAAGGGTGTCGGTAATTACCGTTGTTATCTCGTTGGCATCCCTGATGAGGCGGTTCATCACATCGCCCGAATGGAACTGCTCCTTGCCCATCCACACGCTATGCATGAGTCGTGCAAAGGCCCTCAATTGCATCAGGTTCTGACTCTTCACTCCCAACAGGGCGCTGCTCCATTGGCGTGCAAAGGAGATGCTGATGTTCAGCAGCCCTATGCCCACGAGCAGGGTACATCCCAGCCACAGGGGATGTCCGTCCTGCCCAGTGGCTGTGTCTATGGTCAATTTGGTTGCCCAGATGAAGGCAAAGTCCAATGCCACCACTGTAAGTCCGAGGATGATGTTCACTACGGATTTCATCCTGATGCCACGACTGGTGTGCCAAAACCAGGCGAACAGGTGCTTTATCTGATGAGGGGTTGCCATGGGGTGTTTAGGGTTTAGAGTTTGGGGAGATTCTTGCGTTTTTGGGGTCTTGGAGAAGATATTGTCTCACACAGAGGTCACAGAATTCACGGAATTATTTTCAAAGTGAAATTGTTTATGAAACGAGTTTTTGGAATCCGCAGATTTGTCGTAGGCTTTGCCACGACGGCTGGCGCGGTGTTAGCTCTTGCATTCCGCATGGTGCTTCTGTGGATTCACGCGCGTCAGCAGCGTTCGTTCTGTGGCGTTAGCATCACACCAGTATAGGAATATCTGTGTATTTTGTGAATTCTGTGTGAGAAAAAGTTTTTACTTTCGCCATTCACCGTTCCCTCGAATCTGCTCCCCACATGAGTTTCTCTCTCAATGTGCGGAAGAAACTTCCTTCGCTTCGCTTGAGCACATTGATGGTGTAGGGGGCTCGTTGTATGGTTATTGTGGTATCTTCGTGTGAGGACTCGCTTCGTCCGTCCACCGAGAGCAGGAAATTGTGCGAACGGCTCTTCACCCTCATCTTTATTACCGCATCGGCAGAGAAGGTCAGAGGGCGTACTGTAAGCGAATGAGGCGCAACGGGTACCATGCCAATAATCTTTGTGCCAGGTACGATTATGGGACCGCCTACGGACAGGGCATAACCGGTACTACCCGTGGAGGTGTTCACTATAAGACCATCGGCCTGGTATGTGGTCAGGAACTCGCCGTTAATCTCCACGTCGATGCTGATCATCGAGGATACGTCGTGCTTCAGTACCGCCACTTCGTTCAAGGCGTATGGATAGCCCTGTATGCTCTTGCCGTCTTTTTCCACCATCAGCACTGTGCGCTCCTCAATGCGGTAGGTGTCGTTGTAGATATGCTCGATGGCAGAGGTAATGTCTTCGGACTGATAGTCAGAAAGGAATCCCAGTCTGCCCATGTTTATGCCAAGGATGGGCATGCCTTTGTCTCCAACCCGTCGGGCTGCCTCCAGGAATGTGCCGTCGCCTCCCATTGAGATGACGAAGTCGGCATGGAAGTCGTTGCCCTCTATCAAGGATTCGGGACTTACCACTATGCCCAGTTTCTCGGTGAGGTATTTGTAGAAATGCTTGTCGATAAGCAAGGATGCTCCACGCTCTATGAGTATGCCGAGGAGTTGCTCTATGCAAGCCGATTTCTTTGCTTGGTATGTGTTGCCGAAAATGGCAAACCGAAGTTTCTTCATGCTCGTGCGATCTCTTTTATGCGGGCAAAGTTACGTGAATTATTTCAGTTTTTTGTCCATACAGTGCCTAAAAAGCATATTATTCAAGCAAGCTTGATGCTTTTTTACTCGTTTATTCGTATATTTGTCCCACTTAACATTTAAATTGCAGATATGATATACCAATTTTTAGCAACAGGTTTTGAGGATATAGAGGCATTGGCTCCTCTTGATATTATCCGTCGTGCAGGTCTTGAGATTACCACGGTGAGCATCACTGGCGAGAAGATAGTGTATAGCGCACATGGTGTGGGTGTGGTGGCAGATGCCCTTTTGGAGGATGTTGACCTGACCGGTGCAGACATGCTTGTGTTGCCCGGTGGACTGCCAGGCAGTACCAACCTTGACAAGTGCGAACCCTTGCGTCAGGCCATCCTGAAGCATCATGCCGAGGGCAAGCCTTTGGCGGCTATCTGTGCAGCTCCAATGGTTTATGGTCATCTTGGCATTCTGGAAGGAGTGAAGGCAACATGTTATCCTGGTGTGCAGGGAGAGTTGAAGGGTGCCGACTACACCGCCGAGATTGTTACAGTTGACGGTCAGTTCATCACTGGTCGTGGTCCTGCTGCTGCCATGGAGTTTGGTTATGCCATTGCCGAGTACATTCTGGGTAAGGATGCCGTTGCTCCCTTGCGCGAGGGTATGATTTACAATCAGTTGCTGGGTTAAAGTAAAGGTCTTTAAGGTCTTTAGAGTCCTTAAGGTCCTTAAAGTCCTGTAAAATAAACTTCAGTGAGTTCTGCCCTTCTTGAAACACCGCTAACCTATCTGCCGGGTATCGGTCCTAAGCGTGCCGAAACCTTGCAGAAAGAACTGGGTTTGTCAACCTGGGGCGACTTGCTGTATTATTTCCCCTACAAGCACATAGACCGTAGCCGCCTGTATCGAACCTCTGAACTGACCTCCGACATGCCTTTCGTGCAGGTCAGAGGGCAATTTGTCAGTTTTGAACAGATGGGCGAGGGTAGGAAAAAACGCCTTGTGGGGCACTTTACCGATGGATATGGATGGGTGGATTGTGTGTGGTTCAACTCCCAGCAATACATACTGAAGAGTGTGAGGCTACATCAGGACTACATCCTTTTTGGCCGTCCGTCGGTGTTCAATGGCAGGATAAACCTCAATCATCCCGATATAGATTCTCCCGACACGCTGATGCTCAGCAAGATGAGCATGCAACCCTATTATCAGACAACGGAGAAGATGAAGAAGGTGGGACTCAACTCCCGAACTCTGGAGAAGTTCACAAGCACATTGTTACGCAATATTCCAGAGGGATCCATCCCCGAGACCTTGCCACACAGCATGCTCGCCCGTATGTGTATGGTGTCGTTGGACGAGGCCTTGCGTGCGGCTCACTATCCCTCTACGGCGCAGGAGCTAACACAGGCCAATTACCGACTCAAGTTTGAGGAACTTTTCTACGTTCAGCTCTCTGTGCTCCGCTATGCCAGATTGCGTCAGGGGACCATCCGCGGACATGTCTTCTCAAGGGTGGGAGAGTATTTCAATGACTTCTATTCCAATAACTTGCCATTTCAATTGACCGGGGCGCAGAAGCGTGTCATCCGTGAGATGCATGCCGACATGAAATCCGGCCGGCAGATGAACCGCCTTGTTCAGGGCGATGTGGGTTCGGGCAAGACTATGGTGGCATTGATGACCATGCTCATAGCCTTGGGCAATGGTTTTCAGGCGTGCATCATGGCACCAACCGAGATACTTGCCGAACAGCACTTTGCTACTTTCCAGAAGATGCTTGGCGCTATGTCAGTGCGTGTGGAATTGCTCACCGGTATGGTCAAGGGCAAGCGTCGCAAGGCTGTGCTTGAGGGACTACAGACGGGAGAGGTGCAGATACTTGTGGGTACGCATGCTGTGATAGAGGATAATGTGCAGTTCCGCAACCTCGGTCTTGTTGTCATCGACGAGCAGCATCGTTTCGGTGTGGCACAACGAGCCAAACTCTGGGAGAAGAACCTCACTCCGCCACATGTGCTGGTGATGACGGCTACTCCCATTCCACGCACCTTGGCAATGACCGTGTATGGCGATCTCGATGTCTCCATCATAGACGAACTTCCTCCGGGACGAAAGCCAATACAGACGATGCACATGTACGACAATAATCCCGACAAACTCTATAATGGCATCAACCAGCAGATACAGGAGGGCAGGCAGGTTTATATGGTTTATCCTTTGGTCAAGGAGAGCGAGAAGCTTGACCTGAAGAATGTGGAGGCTGCTTATGTGCATTTGCAGAAGGTGTTTCCTATGTATCGCATCAGTATGGTTCATGGACAGATGAGGCCTGCCGACAAGGAAGCAGAGATGCAGCGCTTTGTTTCCGGTGAAACACATATCCTGGTGGCTACCACGGTGATAGAGGTGGGAGTGAATGTGCCCAATGCTTCGGTGATGGTGATACAGAATGCCGAGCGTTTCGGTCTGGCGCAATTACATCAGTTGCGCGGACGAGTGGGGCGCGGCGCAAGTCAGAGTTATTGCATTCTGGTGACAAAATACGAACTCTCCAAGGAGACGCGTCGTCGTATAGACATCATGACAGAGACCAACGATGGTTTTGAGATTGCCGAGGCCGACCTGCGCTTCCGTGGTCCTGGCGACCTGGAGGGAACCCAGCAGAGCGGCATTGCCTTCAACCTCAAACTGGCCAACCTTGCCCGTGACGGACAGATTGTGCAGTTGGCACGTGAAACGGCATCTTCTGTATTGGATGCCGACCCTATACTGTCTCACCCACAGAACCAGATAATGGTGGAGCGCATGCGCTATCTCAAGCGTGACGAGATGGACTGGAGCAGTATCAGTTGACCTTATCGGGAGTGTATGAGTTTTCTTATTGGAGAACTCCAGTTTCCTTGTTGGTGAACTCGAGTTTCCCTATAGGAGAACTCACGCGCCAATACCGTCGGCGAGCATGGCTGTTGAGGGGAGTTTTGTGTTGTCCTTGCAGATGCCAAATGCAGAAAAGCGCTATGACGGTTGTGTGAAAAAGTGTCGATTTAACGCTTTTTGTTCCGAAAAGGCTCATTTTGCCCAATTTATATGTAATATAATTGTTGGATTTTCAAATAATTGTTATATCTTTGTCGCTGTATTGGGGTAATTGTGCCCGTTTGATTATAGAGAAAACTTAGATTTAATATGTTGGAAAGAACACTCGTGCTGCTCAAACCTTGCACTATGGAGAGAGGCCTGATGGGCGAAATAATCAACCGTTATGAGAAGAAAGGCTTGCGCATTGCAGGTATGAAGATGATGCAACTTGACGACGCCATCCTGGCGGAACACTATGCACATCTTGTGGAAAAATCCTTTTTTGGTATACTCAGAGATTCCATGAAGAGAACACCGGTTGTGGCAATATGCCTGGAGGGTGTGGATGCCATCTCTGTTGTGAGGAAAATGACCGGTAGCACCAACGGCCGTAATGCCGACCTTGGAACTATCCGTGGCGACTATTGTATGAGCAACCAGCAGAACATCGTTCATGCATCCGATTCCCCCGAGGCAGCGCAGGTTGAGCTGAACAGGTTCTTCCGTCCCGAGGAAATCTTTGATCTTGGCGACCTGAACATGCCTCGCCTTTATGCTCTGGATGAGGTTTAATACGTTTTGAAAACAAATAGCAGAATAGTAACGAATACCAACCACTTAAACAACTTAATACACCAATGCACTTCTTTAAGACCACCGAAAAGAAAAGAACACTGATGTTGTCGGTGCTGGCAATGCTTTCCTTTGCGACATTTGCCCAGGACCAGTTGGCCAGCGTGGCCCCCATAGACAAGCGTATGCGTGCCATAGACTCCATAAGCATTGCCAAGATGCTGGAGAAGGAGGCTGTGGATTACTCAGGCATGGCGCTCTATCCCGATTGGAACAATACCTACACCACCAGCTACGGTGTGGAGATGCCTAAGGAATACAAGATTGACCTGCGCGATTTTCACTTCCCCTGCGAGAGTCGTCGTGTAACAAGCAGTTATGGTTACCGTCGCTCATTCCGTCGCAACCACTACGGTACCGACATCAAGGTTTATGTGGGCGATACCATCCGCTCTGCTTTTTCTGGCAAGATCCGTATTGTGGCCAACCAGGGCCGAAGAAAAGGATATGGCAAGTACGTAGTTATCCGCCATCACAATGGTCTGGAAACCGTTTATGGCCACTTGAGCAAGCAGTTGGTTGTGGAAGATCAGGAGGTTAAGGCTGGCGAACCCATTGGTTTGGGTGGCAATACTGGTCGTTCCACCGGCAGTCATCTGCACTTTGAGACACGCTTCTTGGGCAAGTTTATAGATCCCGAGAAGATGTTTGACTTCACAGCCCAGGACGTTTTGGCTGACTACTATCTGTTCTCTTCAGTGGGACGTAGTCGTCTGCTCACCTCGGAGGAGAGCAAGAGTTTGCCAGGCAACGAGGTGCTGGCATCTGTAGGTGGTCCTACCTTCGAGGCCGACAAGGCAGAGCAGAGCAAGAGATTCCAGGAGGAGCGCCGCCAGTCCTTGCGAGCAAGCGTACACAAGGTTGCCAAGGGTGAAAGTCTTTCAACCATTGCACGCAAGCGTGGCACTACTGTTGCCAAACTTTGCAAACTGAACAATATCAAGACAACTACCGTTTTGCGTGTTGGTCAGATCTTGAAGTGCTCGTAAAAGCGGACATCATGTCTTCCCTAGAAATAGCGCCTCGGTGCATTAAGGCAGACAATGGTGAATAAAGAAATGAAACAGGAAGAACCGGTCCCCGGCCGGGGATTGGTTCTTTATCATATAAAGGGATTTCATCCCAGTTATATATAATATATAATGAACACGCGCGAACAATTTGAAGCAGTGATGCAGGAGTGCCGCACGCTCTTCTCCAAGAAACTCCACGACTATGGGGCAGCTTGGCGCATCATGCGCCCGGAGTCGGTAACAGACCAGATATACATCAAGGCCAACCGTATCCGTAGCATCGAGCAGAAGGGTGTGACCATGGTGGGCGAGGGAATACGTCCGGAGTTCATAGGCATTGTAAACTATGCCCTGATAGGACTCATCCAGTTGGAACTTGGAGCCGCCGATGTTACCGATGGCATGACGCCCGAACAGGCCTTGGCAGAGTACGACCGCCATGCACAGGAATGCTTTGAGTTGATGCTGCGCAAAAACCATGACTACGATGAGGCCTGGCGTGCCATGCGCATAAGCAGCTACACCGACCTCATACTGATGAAGATTTTCAGAACAAAACAAATCGAATCTCTCAGCGGAGAGACACTGGTGTCAGAGGGCATAGATGCCAACTATATGGACATGCTCAACTATGCCGTGTTCGGTTTGATTAAATTGACATTCGGTGAAGAATAGCAGACTGTCCTCCGTGTTGCGCTGGCT
>JAFYVX010000242.1 GCA_017558255.1 Bacteroidaceae bacterium | reverse complement strand
TGCTGTTTCCCTGGATAATCAGTTTTTCTGCCATAGGATTCAGTGCTTAACAACCTTTACCGTCAATACTGCACGAAGCACCCTCCTCCATGATGTCGTTGTCAGTAAGTGGCGAGGTGTTGCCGAGAGCGAGGAAGGCCTCTTCCTGGGAGAAGGTGATGCTGCCGTCTTCCAGAACGAAACAAGGGATGCCCACCGAACCGCGTTGGCGTATGGAATCAAAGGCTGGGTTATTGTCGCGCAAGGCAAGGAACTGCTTCAGGTTCCTGACGTGCTCGCCGATGTCTATTATCTGGAAACGAGGGTCGCCCTGTGCCTGTTGCTTGATAGAGACACAATCGGGGCAGGTTTGCATTACGAATACTTTTATCATGATAGTTATTTTTTTTTGTTTATTTCACGAATACCGGTTCCACCACGGATTCATCCGGCCACTGGGGCAGATAGAGCAGGGCAGAGGGAGTGCCGCCCACGCCCGACCAATCTATGCGCCGCAGGGTGCTGAAATCCGGCTGGCCGAACTCGAAGGAGCGGCCATACAGCATTATGGCACCACGCAGAGGGTCCATTTTCCATAGGCCTCCGCCTCCAGTGCCATCTTCGCCCCAGGAGAGGAGGTCGTGATGCAGGTACACACGGCCGAACTTGAGGACACCATCCTGCGTGATAATGAATTTCTGGTACATGAGGTGATGAATTAATTGATGAATGAACTATATTTTCTGCAAAAATAGCGATTTTGCGCTACAATCAATCCAAGAATGGCATATTTGTCATAAATTTGCCTGCATCTATGATAAATATACGCGAAGCAAGGCCTGCCGATGCTCCACACCTGCTGGAGATATACGCACCATATGTGGAGAAAACCGCCATCTCCTTTGAATACGATGTGCCCACCCTGGAGGAGTTTGAAGGGCGCATATCGAGCATTCTGTGCAAGTACCCCTATCTGGTGGCAGAGAAGGAAGGCTGGATAGTGGGATATGCCTATGCCACGGAGTTCAAGGGGCGCGAGGCTTTCCGATGGACGGTGGAAACCAGCGTCTATGTGGAGCGCAGTCAAAGGCAGGACGGCATAGGGCGCATGCTATACGGGGCACTCGAGCGCGAACTGCGCCAACGGGGATTCCATAGCATGTGTGCTTGCATAGCGTACACCGAGAGGGAGGATGACCCGCATCTTACGAACGATAGCGTGCTCTTCCACGAGAGGATGGGGTTTGCCATAGTGGGGCATTTCCACCGTTGCGGGTGGAAGTTCGACCGCTGGTACGATATGGTGTGGATGGAGAAACTTCTGGGTTAAAGCAGCACCTTGTTCTCCTTGCGCTGGGAGAAGTTCTTTGCCAGAAGCGGGGCAAACGGCGTGGGGAACGAGCGTGCACCAGTGGGGCATCCCTTCACGCAGGCACAGCATTTTATGCATTTCCCGGCATCGGTCTTGTTGCCGATGGCAGCCCCAGTTGGGCATAGGCTGGTACATGCATCGCAATGCGTGCAAAGCGCTTCGTCCACAAGAGGTGCAGAGGGCATCTGCATGCCGTCCTTCATCCATCCCATCACCGTCTGCTTGAATAGCATCATCACCTGGGCATCCTGCTCGGGCTGTTCTATCTGCCTTGCATCTACAATGTCATCGGGGTGGGCGGAGGAAAGTTTTCGTGCAATGCCTTCTCCGAACCTCATGGCACATGCCATGTCCTCCGTGTCGGGCCTGCCCACGGCAATGGGTGTCGCTGGGGTGGAGTAGGAGTGCTCGCCTATGAAGGTTCCTGCACCGATGAGGCGGAAGCCGCGAGTGACGAGGAAATCCGCCAGTTCCTCCAGGGCATGCTCGTAGTGCCTGTTGCCATACACCACCACCGCCACGGCAAGGGCGCCGTTGCCCTGAAGCCCCTCCATCCTCTGCATGGCGGCGGGAGCCACATGGCCGCCATAGACAGGAACGGCAACAATGACAAGGTCGCTGGTGCCATACGCTTCTGCTGGCGGTGCTTGGAAGGTCATGTCCGTGTGGCAGATGTGTTCATAACCTGTGCCTTGCGCTATGCCTTTCGCCACCTTCTTAGAGGTGCCTGTGGGCGAGAAACTGAGTGTGTGTATGTTCATAGGATGTATGCTTTTATGCCTAACCTTAGGGCAAAGATACTGATTTTACCTTGATTTTTCACCTTATTTATTATATATATGCGCAAAACGTGTCGTTTGGCAATGGAATGTTGTATCTTTGAGATAAACTCGAAGGTACTTGCACTCGTTGCAAAAAAATATTCAAGCAAGCTTGATATCTTTTTACTCGTTTATTCGTATCTTTGTGGGGAAAAAAGCGAAATTTGGATGATACACCTAAGGGACATCAACAAGACATACTTCGGAGCACAGCCCTTGCATGTGCTCAAGGGCATAAACCTGGACATTGAGCAGGGCGAGTTCGTCTCCATTATGGGACAGTCGGGCTCGGGCAAGTCCACCCTGCTAAATATTCTGGGCATACTGGACAACTACGATTCGGGCGAGTACACCCTGGCTGGAACAAGGATATGGAACCTGTCCGAATCCAAGGCTGCATATTACCGCA
Organism: Bacteroidaceae bacterium; assembly: GCA_017558255.1. Lineage (GTDB taxonomy): Bacteria > Bacteroidota > Bacteroidia > Bacteroidales > Bacteroidaceae > Physcousia. The sequence continues at coordinate 3,002 of JAFYVX010000242.1, read as the reverse complement.
ACAGGATGATAGGCTTCATCTTCCAGTCGTTCAACCTCATCGGTTTCAAGAATGCCGTGGAGAATGTGGAACTGCCTCTCTACTACCAGGGCGTGGGGCGAAGGGAAAGGCACCGCATGGCCATGGAGTACCTTGACCGTTTGGGACTGGCACAATGGGCCGAGCACTATCCCAACGAGATGTCGGGCGGACAGAAGCAGCGTGTGGCCATAGCCCGCGCACTGATAACGAAACCCAAGATAATCCTGGCCGACGAGCCCACTGGCGCTCTCGACTCCAAGACCAGTGTGGAGGTGATGCAGCTGCTCAAGGAACTGAACCGCGACCAGGGCATGACCATAGTGGTGGTGACACACGAGAGCGGTGTGGCCAACGAGACAAACAAGATAATACGCATACAGGACGGCATTATCGGCAACATCGAGATAAACGAGGACCACAACGCCTCGCCTTTCGGCATAAACGGATACATGAAATGATAGAACTCTTCAAGGAGATATGGGCAACGGTTCAGCACAACAAGCTGCGCACGGCACTGACGGGCTTTGCCGTTGGATGGGGCATCTTTATCCTCATCTTCCTGCTGGGTGCCGGCAACGGCCTGATAAATGCCCAGATGAAACAGTCTGACCAGTTCCTGAAGAACTCCATGGTGGTGTACGGTGGAATGACTACCAAACCGCATGCCGGTTTCAATATGGGGCGGCGCATCGAACTTAACAATAAGGATCTGCAGGCTACCAGTACCGCTTTCTCGGAAAACATCATGAAGACAGGTGCCTCGCTCTACAAGGGCGGTGTCGTGCTGAGGCTGGGCGCCAACTACATGGCCAACCAGACCATAGAGGGAACCTATCCCATGAGGACAGAGATAGACAAGATAACCATCGTTCACGGACGCTTTGTCAACGACATAGACATCAGGGAGAGGCGCAAGGTGATAGTCTTGTCGCAGACTCAGGCAAAGGAACTTCTCCGCGAGGGCGATGCATTGCTGGGCAGGGACATCATTGTCAACGAGTCGGTGTTTCGTGTGGTTGGCATCACCAAGGACGACAGTTCCTCGTCCAATAGCGTTGCCTATGCTCCCTTTACCACCATATCCACGATGTACAACTACGGGCACCGAGTGGACAGGATAGAGTTCACTGTGGCTGGTTTGCAGACGGCAGAGGAAAGCGATGCCTTTGTGAAGAAATATCGTGAACGCATAAATCCCAACCACGATGCAGCATCCGACGACGATGGTGCCCTGTGGATATGGAACCGCCTTTCACAAAGCCTGCAGATGAGCACGGGCATATCCATCCTGCGCTCCGCCTTGTGGATAGTGGGATTGCTGACCCTGCTTAGCGGCATTGTGGGCGTGAGCAACATCATGCTCATTACGGTGAAGGAGCGTACTCGCGAGTTTGGCATACGCAAGGCCCTGGGTGCAAGTGCATGGTCCATTTTACGCATGGTCATAGTGGAGAGTATGGTCATCACCACATTCTTCGGCTACATAGGCATGCTCTGCGGAGTGATTGCCAACGAATACATGAATGCCACACTCGGAAACCAGGTGGTGGATGCCGGCATCTTTCAGGCAACCATGTTCCTCAACCCCACGGTGGGCATTGACGTGTGCCTGCAGGCCACTCTGGTGATGGTGCTGGCGGGCACGGTGGCTGGTTTTGTGCCTGCCTACAAGGCATCGCGTATGCGACCAATAGTTGCACTTAATGCCAAATGACGGAGGAGACAGCATGACGGAATTCTTCTTAGAGATACTTGACACCATTTCGCGCAACAAGAGCCGAAGCCTGCTCACGGCCTTCGGCATCTTCTGGGGCATCTTCATGCTCGTGCTGCTGATAGGCGGCACACATGGCCTGAAGGAAATGCTCAATAGCAACTTCAGCAACTTTGCCAAGAATGCCGCCACCGTGTGGTCGGCTCCCACCACCAAGGTGTACAAGGGCTTTGCCAAAGGCAGGGAGTGGGAGATGGACAACGACGATGTGGTGCGCCTGCACAATATGATACCCGAACTGGACGTCATCAGTCCCCAGCTCAGTACAGGCACCAGGGTGACGGTTTGCGGAGACAATATGTTCTCTGCCACCATCTATGGCGTGGACGAGAACTACCAGAGAGTGTGCATGCCCGAAATGAAATACGGACGATACATCAATGCCATGGACCTGAAGCAGGGACGCAAGGTGTGTGTCATAGGAAAGCGTGTCTACGAGAACCTCTTCCCCGAGGGCGGCAATCCCCTTGGGAGCAGTATACGCATAGACTCCACCTACTATAGTCTTGTGGGTGTGGACTTCAGCCCTGGTGCACTCACCACGGGAGAGAGTGCCGAGGAGATAGTGCTCATCCCCATCAGTGTGATGCAAAGGGTGTACAACTATGGCAATGATGTCCACTTTATAAGCTTTACCGCCAAGGATGGAGTGAAGGTGGGCGAACTTACCGACCGCATCCGTCAGGTGATTGCACGCAACCACATTGTAAGTCCCAGCGATGAACTTGCCATCCGTGTCTTCAACACCGAGGTGCTCTTTGGCATACTGGACAGCCTTTTCAAGGGAGTTACCTTCCTCAGCTGGCTCGTGGGCATAGGCACACTGCTTGCCGGAGCCATAGGCGTGAGCAACATCATGATGGTGACGGTGAAGGAGCGTACCGTGGAGATAGGCATCCGCCGTGCCATCGGCGCCACGCCCAGGATGATACTGACACAGATCATCTCCGAGAGCATAGTGCTGACCGCCGTGGCAGGCATGATGGGCATACTGTTTGCCGTGTCTATTCTGCAGATGATAGAACTGGCAAATACCACCGACGGTGTCGTGTCGGCACACTTCCAGGTGGACTTCTGGACGGCAATCATTGCCACCCTGCTCTTGTGCCTGCTGGGTGCTATGGCAGGTATGGCACCAGCCCTTCGTGCCATGGCCATAAAACCTGTGGATGCCATGAGGGACGAGTAACATGGTTTTATAAATATA
>JAFYVX010000241.1 GCA_017558255.1 Bacteroidaceae bacterium | reverse complement strand
TATCTGGCAGGAGCTGCCAGTGTGCTGGATATTGGCGGCGAGGAGCAGAAAGCTCTGGTGATTGCTGCCAATCCGCATGACGCGCAAGTGAAGCGTGCGGTGGATGGTTATCGAGACGGCTACTTGGCCGCAGGTGGTGACGGATGTGATGTGCACTACCTGAGCGAAGCACCCGATGGGGGCTACCGCATGCCAGACGAAGCCTATCGCTACTGCATGGAACATGCCGGGAACTACCTCTACTACTTCTCGGCTGTAGGGGCCTCCAATAAAGGGGTGCACCGCTTCTCGCGCGAAAAAATGGAACTTGCGGTGGGCATGGACGACGATATGAGCCTCTTTTCATTCCTGATTAATATATCGGTCGTGAAGCATATGGACCGAGCAGTTGGTGATGTGCTTGGAGGCTTATTGATGAATAGGGAACTTTCCTATCATCAGAGATTTACCTATTCATCGGGATATGAGGAGTTGGTCTATTCAGAAGGAGTTACGGACGATTGGTTTTTTGTGGATATATCAAGTATCAGGAATAGTATTGTAGAAATAGAGCAGCGCTATGAAGAAACTCATCAATAGTCTTGTTGTTGTCCTGCTATGCATGGGCACATTGCTGTCGTGTGAAGAAACTCAAACGATAGTAGAAGAGACAACAGAGTTGAAGGAGGTGAGAATCGCTGTGGTTCTCCCGGCAAAGGACCGCGAACCCATTTGGAATAATGCCCTGAATTGGGCGGCGGAAAACATCCGCAAAGCAAATATTGGGGTGAAGGTCGTTTATGAGTGGGTGGACGAAGCATCGGTTAATATCACCGAAGCGGGAGTGTCGCTTTCCGAACGCGAGGACATCCGCAGCATCATTGGTTGCAATGTCTCTGACAATACGCAGAAACTTGCCTTTGCCCTTGCCCGAAAAAAGGAAAATATAAAACCGCTGTTCACCTTCTCTACCTCACAGGAGTTGCCTCGCATCTTCGGGCATCGCGGTTTTCTTTGGGGCTTGTGCGAAACGGACATCTCGCAAAGCGAAATCATGCTCTCCTGTCTTTCCAACGAGAATCCTGGAATCAAGAAGGTGGCATTGCTCGCCTCTGATGATATCTATGGGCAGACGTTTGTCGATTGGTTTGCTTTCCAAGCCGTAGAACTTGATATGGAACCCGTCAGCATCGTTACCTATAAGAATACCCATGAACTGGACGCTTGCCTGAAGCAAATTACGGATAGTGGCGCAGATGCCTTAGTGTGTGTGCCTGCCGCAGTGGAGGATGTGATTCCGGTATATGATTACATTAATCATTGGAACTACAACGCCGACGCAGAAAACCCCATTGCCTTGATGTTTTCGGACAAGGCGTATAACAAAGCCATCCTCAGTGGTGTCCAACCGGTGGATTTCATTTCCGGACTGGCACCTACCAGCCATCCCAACTCAGGTTTCAATGTGTCCTACGAAGCACGCTTCGGCAGACTGCCGTATAACGGTGAGGCCGAGGTATATGACGCGGTGCTGATTACCATCCTTGCGACACTTTGGGCGGAACAGAACAATGAGATGGATTTGAACCAGGCGATAGCGGCTCTCCTGAATGGAACAGCTACTTCACAGGGCGGATGGACTGCAGGTATGATTTCCAATTTTTATCAAGAAATTATGGCAGGTGGCACCCCGGCTTTGAGTGGCGCAACGGGGACGCTGGATTTTAATTCGGAATACTACACCACCATTCGCTCTACATCGTATGCCTATTGGATTACGTACAAAGGTAAGATGGTGATTATTGATTACTATAGTCGTAACAGTGGCGGTCATTCTTCTTCGCCAGTCGCTGCATGGGAGTGGAGAAAGCAACACCTGCAGGATGTGGACGGAACAGGTAATGCAATCAATTACCCCGAATGGAAGGACAACTATGCGGTGCTTGTGGCTGCATCTGAAGGGTGGAAGAACTATCGCCATCAAGCGGATGTGCTGGGAGTGTATCATTATCTGAAAGGGAAAGGTTATGACGATGACCATATCCTTCTGATTATGGCAGACGATATTGCTCGTAACGAACGCAACCCCCTGCAGGGCGTGGTGCGCAGAGAGGTGTCGGGTAGCAACCTATATGAAGGGGTGCAGATTGACTATAAGTTGGGTGACCTTACGCTTGATGACTTGAGGCATATTCTGACGGGCGAACCTTCAGATGCCTATCCTGTGACATTGCGCAGCAGTGCGAACGACAATGTGCTGCTCTTCTGGAGCGGACACGGTACGCAGCTGGGTTGGAAATGGAAAGATACAGAGTATTTGGATGCCGACTTTGCCCGTTCAATGTTCTCGGATATGCAATACCGCAAGATGTTTGCCATCATTGAGACCTGTTATTCAGGTGGCGTGGCGCAAGGTTGTGCGGGCATCCCAGGATTGTTGTTGATGACCGCCGCCAATCCGTACGAAACATCGAAGGCTGACGCTTTTGACAACGAACTGCAGGTGTATCTCTCCAACACCTTTACCTCATCCATCCTGTCGCAGTTAGAGCGCAATCCGCAATCGGTCATTTACGACTTATACCTCCAGGCCTTCGACAAGACCAATGGTTCGCACGTGATGGTTTATAACCCAGAATACTACGGCAACCTGTATCTAAATAATATGAGTGAATATTATCCGAAATAAGATGATAAATAAAAAACAAATTCTGAACGTGGTAGGCATCGCTTTTATGGCGATGACCTTCACCATGTGTCAAAAACCTGTAGAATCAGTGCCTTCTACGCCAAAGGAGGCTTTGGCTGAACTGCTCGCTGGAAATGAACGTTATGTCAATGAAGATTGCCTGAATCCGCATGGCGATATGGAAAGGGTAGAGGAGACTGCTCCGCATCAGGCTCCGTTTGCTGCTGTAGTCGGTTGTTCGGACTCACGTGTGCCGGTGGAATTGCTGTTTGACCAGTGTATCGGTGATATTTTTGTCGTCCGCACAGCAGGTAATAACGTGAACAGTGAGATGGTGATGGGTAGCGTAGACTATGCCGTCGAGCATTTGGGCGTTAAGGTGTTGCTTGTTCTCGGACACGGTTCCTGTGGAGGTGTCACGGGGGCTATATCTGAAGGAGGACATGAGCACGGCAATATTGCAGAGTTACTTGGCACCATCCGAAACGATGTGAGCGACTATGTCGGTAAGGTTGACAGCCTAGATAAAGCCATCCGCCATCACACGCTTGTGCAGGTGGAGAGAATTATGGCATATCCTCACATAGCAGAAAAGGTGGCAAAGGAAAAACTCCTTGTTAAACCCGCATACTATGATGTAACAACGGGCGAGGTCTCTTTGTTGCAGTAGGTAGTAAGTAGTAGGTAGTAAGTAGTAGGTGATAATCCACTTGACAGGTACGGACGCAC
>JAFYVX010000240.1 GCA_017558255.1 Bacteroidaceae bacterium | reverse complement strand
GGTGAAGATGTAGGTGAAGTTGAAGGTGAAGGTGAAGGTGAAAGGTGAAAAATAATATGTCCCCTTTGGGAACGGGGAGCGGGGGAGCGGGGAAAGGGGAAATCAGAAATCAGAAATCAGAAAGGAGAAAGGAGACTTGCGAAGCTTGATGAGCTTGCGAATAAAGGTTAAGGGTGAGAGGTGAACGGTGAGCGGGTTAAGAATCCACCCCCCCCGCTTCGCTCGTCCCCCTGTCCCAGGGGGACAGTCTGCTGGCGCGATGAGAGGTGAGCGGGGAGCGGATGAGCGAGTTTCCCACTTCGCTTCCCCTCTTTCTCATTTCCTCTTTCTCATTTCTGCTTTCTCCTTTATAGAGCATCTGTACTCTAAATACAAAGTTCGCGCATGTCTACATGAGCGAGATACTGGCACACCTCGTTGTACAGGTCCTCGTCTGCACCGTAGAGGGTGCATGAATCGTGCCAGGCATCCAGAGAGAGGGTCTTCCACACGTATAGTATGAAATAGAGCTTGTCCGCATTGCCTGCAGCGCAGAAGACATTGGCGAAATGCAAACGGCCACGCCTGAGAACTGCTATCATGACTCCACCGTCGACTATGATGACATGGCAACTGACGGAGAGTGTGCTACCCTGCTGCATCTCGGCAACCTGAGACAACATGGTGCCATACAGTCCCTGCACCATGGCACTGGGATAATGGCTCTTCAATGTATCCACAATGGAAGAAGGCAAGGTGAATATCTCCACTACATCCAATGAGGGCAAGACCTGGAAACGCATATCTTCGGGACGTGGCGAGATACCCGTAAAGGTGAGCCGATAGACAGCCAGCATGTCCTCCCTGCGGAACTCGTCAAGAGGAACGCGCGTACTGGGCGAAGAGGAATACAGTATCACTCTCTCGTACTGCCTGCCACGCACACGAGGCAACTGGAAGCCACGCTCCAATGCCTCTGCCATGGTTTCGTCCTGGGCACAACGCAGGTTTTCCTGCAATAGCAACTGGCCAGAGCCGAGGCTATGTACAAGAAAAGAAAATCCATCCGTACAAAGACGGATGGATAGACTATAGTTCAATAATGATTTATTCCCAGTTACCGGCATTGTTGTTCCAACCGTCACCAGCCTCACCTATCTTCAGACCGGCATAGCGACCCATCTCTTCTGACTCGATAGTCTTGTTCTTAATCATTCTGTCACCGAGCTTGCCCATACCCTTCAGGTAGCTTGCGATAGAAGCATTACACTCCATAACCTGAATGATGGCACCGCTCTTGGTGGTGTTGGGGCATGCGATAATCTCGAAGGTGTCACCCTCTGAGAAAGGAATGTAGCGCATAGAGTCGATGTTGAGGTTCTGACCTCTGTAGAGGCTGTCCTTCAAAGACACCCATACGGTATCGCGACGGAAACCCTCCAACTTGAACTCTGCAATCTTCTTTGCATCGCCACTGTTGATAATCTCTGCAGCTGTGGATTCTGTCAAACCCTTCTCCATCTGCTCATCGCTCAGGACACCCTCCTTAATGATGATGGGCAACTTACCGTTCTTAACGAAGTCGGTCAGCACATTCCAATCTGCGCAATACGCACCCTCGGGGTGCTGCTGCTTGTAAGCCTCTTCCGCATCCTTAATCTGAAGAAGACGTGCCTTAACCTTTGACTCACGATACTTAACATCAGCCTCAAAGTTGATGTCGTCCTGAATGCTACGCCAGCAAATAACGGCGAGGAGCACCACGCATACAGCCAAAACTGCATTAATTACCTTTTTCATGTCTGTTATTTCATTTTATTTTTGTACATTCGCATGGCAAAGTTAATAAAAAGAATCCAACTAAAGGCATTTTCACTCTTTTTTTTATCAAACTTGTATGATAAGTGAGGATTTAGGGGCACTGATAAGGGGTAACTTCGAACATATTCCCACAAAAGAACAGGAATATGTGATAGATTTGTGGTGTCGGTTCCTGCTTAACAGAAACGATGATTTCATATTCCTGCTGAAGGGATATGCCGGCACAGGCAAGACCTCGCTGGTGGGTGCTCTGGTGCGTACGATGAAGATGCTGAAGCAGCGTGTTGTCCTGCTGGCCCCAACCGGAAGGGCTGCCAAGGTGATGGGAGGATATGCCGAGACCACGGCAGGCACCATACACAGGCAGATATACCGACAGAAGACTTTTGGCGAAGAGAAGTTTACGGCAGCACCCAACCTCAAGGAACATACCCTGTACATCGTAGACGAGGCATCGATGATTGCCAACGACGGACTGAGCGGAAGTGTTTTTGGCGACGGGCGTCTGCTGGACGACCTGGTGCATTACGTTTACTCATGCCAGGGATGCCGCCTCATACTGATAGGCGACACTGCACAGCTGCCACCGGTGGGAGAGACCTTGTCCCCTGCCCTGGAGGCGGCAGAACTGGCAGGTTACGGACTGGAGGTGATGGAGGTGGAACTGACTCAGGTGGTGAGGCAGATGGACGAGTCCGGCATATTGTGGAATGCCACACGACTGAGACAATGCCTGAAAGAGGGATACGAACTGCCCAAGATAAGAACTTCGTTTCCAGACGTGCACATAGTGCCCGGCAACGAACTGATAGAGGCGCTGGAACAAAGCTATCACAGATGCGGAAAAGATGGCACTATAGTCATTACACGCAGCAACAAGCGCGCGAACATCTACAATATGGGTATACGCAACCGCATCCTTGACTATGAGTGCGAACTGGGAGGGGGCGACATGGTGATGGTGGCGAAGAACAAATACCTGAACGGCAAGGACCTGATAGCCAATGGCGAAATGGCAGTGGTGCAACGCATACGCAACGAAAGGGAACTGTATGGATTCCGATTTGCAGATGCCACGCTGAAACTGATTGACCGCAGCGACCACCCTTCGGACGATGCCAATGAGGGTGGCATAATAACGGAACTGGACACCGTGGTCCTGCTGGACACCCTGCACTCGGAAGCGCCTGCCCTGAGCAAGGAGCAGCAGCAGATGCTTTTCCTGAAAGTGTGCGAGGACTACCCGGAACTGAGAAACAAGCGCGATCTGTTCAAGGCTGTCAAGGAAGACAAGCACTATGGCGCGCTGCAGATAAAATACGCCTATGCCATCACCTGCCACAAAGCCCAGGGCGGACAATGGGAGGACGTGTACATAGACCAGGGGTATATGACAGAAGACATGCTGTGCGAGAATTACATAAGATGGTTGTACACCGCCATAACACGTGCCACAGGGCATGTGTATCTCGTAAACTGGCCCGAGGAACAAACCGAGGAGGCTTAAAAATAATTAAATGCACACGACATAGCAAACAACCTATTGGATTTTTGTTTATCTTTGTGGGTGTAAAAACGTAAATAAACGTATTAAGATTATGGATATAAAACTTCTTGTCCTTGACGTTGACGGAACATTGCTGAACAGCAATCGTGAAATGAGCGAACGCACCATAAAGATACTGAAGAAGGTTCAGCAGAACGGAGTACGAATTGCCTTGGCTACAGGACGACCCACATACGGCGTACTGCCATTTGCCAAAGCCATTGACCTGGACTTCAACGATGGCTTCATCATCAGTTACAATGGTGCGAAGGTACTGGAGGCAAGTACCGGCAAGGTTATCTTTGAAAGAACCATCGACCCGAAGATGGTGCCATATCTGGAGAAACAGGCCGAGCGCTGTGGATGTGCCCTGGCATACTATGAGGGCGATGAGGTAGTGGCAACAGACACTACCAACCACCGCATTGTGGACGAGGCGCAGATGAACAACATGGCACTTCGCCACGTGGACAGCATATCGGCTGCCATGGAGCATCTGGCTGACAACAAGGAGGCATGGCCAACGGAGGTAATCTTCGTGAACGATGACGAACAGGTCCTCATAGGCATGGAGGAACATCTGCAACGACATCTGAACGGTGTGATGGATACCATACACTCCAACCCCTACTATCTGGAAATCGTTGGTTATCAGGTGGGCAAGAGCCATGCCATGAGCGCATTGGTGCAGAAACTGGGCATCAGCATGAAGGAGGTACTTGCCTTCGGTGACGGACGTGCGGACATCAATATGCTGCAAATGGCAGGTATGGGCATTGCTATGGGCAATGCTCCAGAGGAAGTAAAGCGTTGTGCCGACTATACCACCCTGAGCAACGACGAGGATGGTGCCGCCATTGCTATTGAGCGTGCCTTCGAAGAAGAACAGGAGAAACCTGAAGACGACCAGGAAGTTCCCGTTGACGTCCTGAACGCACAGAACAAGAACACGCTGATGGGGGCTTTGGGCATGCAGTACACCTTTGCCAGCCCACACCGAGTGGAAGCAACCATGCCAGTAGACGGCAGGACACGCCAACCCTTCGGCATACTGGCAGGAGGAGCTTCCCTGGCTCTGGCTGAAACCTTGGCAGGTTTGGGCAGCATGATAGCATGCAAACCTGGTGAAATGGCTGTGGGCATGCAGGTATCGGGCAACCATGTTTCCAGCGCACACGACGGAGATACAGTACGCGGTGTTGCCACCCCTGTGCATCTGGGCCGTTCCAGCCATGTGTGGAACGTACAGATATTCACATCCACAGGCAAACTGGTAAGCTCCGTAACGGTGACAAACTCCATCATGAACAAGAGGTAGGAGCGAACGGAAAGGGGAAAGCGGTTAACGGTGAGCGGTGAGCGATTAGTGGGTGATTATCCACCCCCTCCGCCCTTTGGGCTCGTCGCCCCTGTCTCAGGGGGACAGTTAGCTGGCGCGATGAGCGAGGGAGCGGATTAGCGCTAATACCAATTTCCAACATAAACAACAGCGAGGCGGCATCTCATATAGAAATGCCGCCTCGCGTGCGTATTAATATTATTGGTGTCCGATAAAAGTTTTTTTGCTAGAATAAAAATTAGGGCTGTTTCCATTTGCAGGATTCAGCCCTTTTTCGTTATTTAGCGGTTACCACACCAAATCCAAATAACTATGGGCAAAAG
>JAFYVX010000239.1 GCA_017558255.1 Bacteroidaceae bacterium | reverse complement strand
CAGAGGGACAGTAGCTAGCGCGGTGAGAACGACTAAACGGTGAGCGGTGAGCGGATGAGCGGTTAGCGGAACACCCCGCATGGCAGTCGTGGCGAAGCCTGCGACAAAATCTGCGGATTCCAGCGCCAGCGTAAACAAACTACCAGATGAAAGGAAATTCTGTGATTTCTGTGGATTCTGTGTGAGACAAAAAACGAAAACGAAGACGATAACGATAACTAAGACGACAACGAAAACCACTAACCCCTAAAACCTGTCACCTATACTCTGTACTCTGTCATCTGTACTCTAACAAAACAACATATATAATGAAACATCTTATGAACATTGCAATGCTGATGGCTGTAAGCACATCGGTATTCGCACAGAAAGACACAATCCGAGTGGAGAGTGTGAAAGCAGCGGGACCTTTCGTACAGCAGACCGTGCTGACAACAACAGAAAAGGATGCCAACGAAAAGGCATACAACCAGGATGACCTGCAGTGGAACATGCCCATGGACATGAGCGCATGGAAGAAGTCGGCAGAAGTGGGTGTGAACCAACTCTTTGCAAACGACAGCACTGGTTTCGTAATCAAAGACAAGGGTATATACCTGCTCGGATTCACAGTGGACAACAACCAATACCAAAAGGTAAGTTTCATGATTGATGCCAAGAGCAAGAAATCGCTGTTCGTGGACGGAAAACAACAGGGCGGAGAAGTGGCCCTGATAGCCGGACGACACGATTGCGTGCTGAAACTGCAACAGACCAGCGAAACTCCCGACACAGTGGAGATAAAGGTGGTGGCTGGTACTGATACCCTGTGGACCGCACACTTTGCCGGTGTGAAGGTGAACGCAGAGGAGAAGCGCACATACACACTGAATGACCATATGACTGGCCAGCGTCTGTCCAACGCCAGCATCTCGGCTGACGGCAGATTCGTACATGAGAGCAGTTACGTGACACGCGCTGACGGCAAAAACGAATGGACAATGTATATCGTGGACCTGCAGACCGGTAACCGATACCAGCCCTACAACTTCGTGCAGTGGGCTGCAAAGGGTGGAAAGTACATCTGCAAAACCATAGACCAAAACCACAAGAGCGTGTACGAGTACAGGGATGTGATTAGCGGCAAGACCGAGCATCTGTATACCCACCCTTCACAGGAGGGACTTTCCTTTGCTGCTGAAGACACAAAGATTATCGTAAGACAAAACACCGAGGGAAAGAAGGAACTGCACAACCAGGTACGACAGATTCTGGAACCTAACGACAGACTGTCGGGCTGGAGAAACCGTTCGTACTTCTCCATAATTGACGTGAAGACAGGCGAGCGCCGCCAGATAACAACAGGTCTGCGCAGTTCAAACGGCACATTAAGCAGAGATGGCAAGATGCTGTATATCAGCGTTTCTGACGACATTGCCAACGAACGTCCCTTCTACTTCACTCTGGGAATGCTGATGAATCTGGAGACCGGAAAAGTAGACACGCTGTTCCAGAAGGATGGTTTCATACGTGGTGCGCAGTTCTCGCCCGACGGCAAGAAACTGTTGTTCACTGGTACACCTGAGGCTTTCGGCGGCATTGGCAATGCATGCCCCGAGGGTATGATTCCCAACAACTATGAGTATGAGCTCTACCTGATGGATGTGGAGACCAAGAAGGTGGAACCCCTTACCAAGGACTTTAACCCCAACATCACCAGCGTGCAGTGGTCTGTGGCTGACAACCATCTGTATGCATTGTGCGAGAACAAGGACCTTGTGAATGTGTTCCGCCTGGACATGACAGAGAAGAAGGGAGAGAGAACAGGCAAATGGGAAATGGTGCAACTGAACGAGCCATATATCAAGGGTGGCATAAGTCTGGCCAAGGAAAAGCCCATGATGGTATATAGCGGCCTGAGCGGAGAGACTACAGACCACAGCTGGGTGCTGGATCTGAAGAAGAACAAGCACACTTCACTGACAGACCTGAATCCCACACGCCTGGAAGGTATCGCTATGGGAACATGCAAGGAATGGACTTACAAAACAGAGCGTGGCGACAGCATAACCGGTTGCTACTATCTGCCTCCATACTTTGACGAGAGCAAGAAGTATCCTATGCTTGTTTACTACTACGGTGGTGTGACTCCCGTAGGCCGTGTATTGGAAAGTCCGTACAACTACCAGGCTTGGGCTGCCATGGGATATGTGGTCTATGTACTGCAACCAAGTGGCTGTACCGGTTTCGGCCAGGAGTTTGCAGCCCGACATTCCAATGCCTGGGGCGACTATGCTGCTGACGACATTATCAACGGCACAAAGCAGTTCGTAAAGGAGCATGCCTTTGTAAACGCAGATAAAATAGGTTGTATGGGTGCTTCATACGGTGGTTTCATGACACAGTACCTGCAGACACGTACCGACATCTTTGCCGCTGCCATGTCGCACGCAGGTATTTCAAGCATAGCAAGCTACTGGGGCGAGGGCAACTGGGGCTACACCTACAGTGCTGCGGCTTCTCCCTACTCGTATCCCTGGAACAACACCAAACTGTACACGGAGCATGCTCCTCTGTTCAACGCAGACAAGATAAACACTCCTATCCTGTTTATGCACGGTACGGTGGACGACAATGTGCCCATGGGCGAGTCCATACAGATGTTCAACGCACTGAAGATACTGGGCAAGGAGACTGCATTTATCATGGTGGACGGAGAAAACCACTACATCGGCGACCACAAAAAACGCATACGCTGGCATGACAGCATAATGGCGTGGTTCCAGAAGTGGTTGCAGGATGACCCAACATGGTGGAACGATATGTACCCTGAAAAGAACTTATGATCTATCCCAATAATTACGAAAGCAAAATAGGGTTCCAGGACATAAAGAACCTGCTGTCGGGTTTCTGCCAGAGCGAACTGGGCAGAGAGCGCGTGGGCGAATTGCAGATGCTTACCGAGGTGAGCGCAATACGCCAGAAACTGCAGGAGAGCCAGGAACTGGAAACAATACTGGAAGAGACCGTAGAACTGCCGGAGATGGCGTTCTACGATCTCCGCCCTTCCATACAGCGTATACGCCTGGAAGGCGCACACATAGAGGAGGATGACCTGGGAAGGCTGAAAAAGTCGCTGGATACTCTGCACTCGTGGCTCAGAATAATAAGGGCAACGGCAGATGGTGGCGAGGAGCACTCCTACCCTGCACTGAACCAACTGTCGATGGGGGTGTTCACCTTCATTGCCGTGGCAGGTGCCATAGACAAGACTCTGGACAAGTACGGCAAGATAAAGGACGAGGCAAGTCCGGAACTGGCTCGCATACGCCATGAACTGAGGGCGTCGGAGGGTAGCGTGAACCGTACACTGCATGGCATACTGAGAACAGTGAAAGAGGAGGGACTGGTGGCACAGGATGTGACACCTACCTTCCGCGAGGGACGTCTGGTAATCCCTGTGAGCCCCACACTGAAGAAGCGTTTGCGTGGCATCGTGCACGACGAGAGCGCTACCGGAAAGACCGTATTCATAGAACCGCAGGAGGTGGTGGAGGCCAACAACCGCATTCGCGAACTGGAGGCGGAGGAGAGGCGCGAGATAATACAGATCCTGAAGCATATCACTATGCTGATACGCCCAAATACCAAGGAACTGCTGAGGGCTTTCGCCTTTCTGGCAGACCTGGAATTCGTGAGGGCAAGGGTGAGCCTGGCAAAGCACATCGGCGGCATATATCCAAACGTTGCTCCCTACCCTATCATAGACTGGACTCTGGCAGAACATCCCTTGCTGAAACTGTCTCTGGAGAAACAGGGAAAGAAGGTGGTGCCTCTGGAAATAAAACTGGACAGAAAACAGCATATCCTGATTATCTCCGGTCCGAATGCAGGCGGCAAGAGCGTGTGCCTGAAGACGGTGGGACTGATACAGTACATGCTGCAATGCGGTCTGCCTGTTCCTGTGGGGGAATGCAGCAAGATGGGTATCTTCAACAAACTGGCTATCGACATTGGCGACGAACAGAGCATTGAGGACGACCTGTCTACATACTCCAGCCATCTGCTGAACATGAAGAACATGATGAAGATGGCAGACTCCTCCACACTGCTGCTCATAGACGAGTTTGGCGGTGGAACGGAACCTACAATAGGCGGTGCCATGGCAGAGGCGATACTGATGCGATACACACAGAAGGGGGCCTTTGGCGTGATAACGACACACTACCAGAACCTGAAGCATTTTGCCGATGCACATGATGGTGTGGTGAACGGTGCCATGCTTTACGACAGACACCAGATGCAGGCTCTCTTCCAACTGCAGATAGGCAACCCAGGCAGTTCATTTGCCATAGAGATTGCAAGGAAGATAGGTATACCCGAGGAGGTGATTGCCGATGCTACCAATCTAGTGGGCAAGGACTATGTGAACGCGGACAAATACTTGCTGGATATCGTGCGAGACAAACGCTACTGGGAGGGCAAGCGCCAGTCAATACACTCGCAGGAGAAACAGATGGAGCAGACCATACAGAGGTATGAGCGCGAAATAGAGGAACTGAAGCACAAGCGTAAGGAGATTATCCAGGGGGCGCGCCAACAGGCGGAGGAGATAATACAGAACTCTAATGCCGTGGTGGAGAATACCATCCGTGAAATCCGCGAGGCGCAGGCAGAGAAGGAGCGCACAAGGGAGATCCGCAACGAGCTGAATGAGTTCCGTGAACAACTGGACCAGGCAACCAGAAGCGAGCACGACGAACTGATAGAGCGCAAGATGAGACAGATACAGGAGCGCAAGAAGCGACAGGAGGACCGCCGACGCGAAAAAGCGGAGAAGGCGGTACAGGAAGCGCAACGTCCTGCACTTGGCAACCTGCTCAGCGCTCTGGGTGCACAACCTAAGAACGATAACGGTCTGGCTGTGGGCATGCCGGTGAAAATAGTAGGCACAACGGCTATCGGTACGGTGGAAAAGATTGACGGTAAGAGAATCACCGTACAGTTCGGCATGGTAAGGAGCGTAATGGATGCCAAGAAACTGGTTCCTGCAAAACCGGAAAAGAAAACAGCTGAACAGACTTTCCAGGTGGCAACGTTCGTGAGCCGCGACACACAGGACAAGATTCGTGAAACGCATCTTAACTTCCATCCAGAAATAGATATCCGTGGCATGCGTGGTGACGAGGCACTGGATACCATAACTCATTACATGGACGATGCCATACTGGTGGGGGCTTCACGCATACGCATCCTGCACGGTACGGGCAACGGTATCCTGCGACAACTGATACGCCAATACCTGCACACCGTGCCTCAGGTGAAGTCTGCACGCGATGAGGACGTCCGCTTCGGCGGCGCCGGAATAACGGTGGTGGAGATTAAGTGAAAGGAGGACGGTTAATGCACCTGCGGTGCGGTTAATAGCGACGAGGTCGCTGGTTAATGTGGCAGAGCCACGGTTAAAGGTAAACTAATAGCGAGTAGGAGGACGGTTAATGCACCTGCGGTGCGGTTAATAGCGACGAGGTCGCTGGTTAATGTGGCAGAGCCACGGTTAAAGGTGAACTACTAGCGAGTAGGGACGCAGCGTGCAGCGTCCGAGAACACCCCCAATGTGCTATCACCCACTTTCTCCCCCTGAGACAGGGGCGAGTACCCGCAGGGGGAGGGGGTGGATAAAACGATGACGTTGACAATATTGCCCACAGATGACACAGATTGGACGGGATTATCACAGATTAAGTAATATAACGGATTGAACGGATTTAACGGTGAGCGGTTAGCGGATGAGCGGATGGGCGGATGGGCGGAGCCAACACCCCGCATGGCAGTCGTGGCAAAGCCTACGACAAAGTCTGCGGATTCCAGCGCCAGCGTGAACTAACGACCCAAGGGCTGGTAATTCTGCGGATTCCTGCGAACCGAAGGTCGACGCCCGAAGGGGCTAAAGTCAATTTTGCGTGAGATAAATGACGAAGACGATGACGAAAACTCACCGCTCACCGTTCACCGCTCATCCGCTCCCTAAAACGGCAGTCCTACGGCGAAATGGAGAGCGAAGTCGCGCTTGAAGTTGGGATAAATGATGGGATAATGACGCTTAGTATCCTGATAAGCTGGATTTATGGCCTTCATGCCGGCATCCAGACGGAGAAGGAAATAATTGAGGTTTAGTCTGAGACCAAGACCGTAGGATACCGCTATCTGCTCCCAGCAGGTGTCCCAACGGAACTGACCACCAGGCTGCTCCTTGTAGTCACGAAGTGTCCAAATATTACCTGCATCGACAAACAGGGCGCCGTCGAACTTCCAAAACAGACGCATGCGCATCTCAACGCTCATATCCAGCTTGACATCGCCTGTCTGGTTGATGAAATCGATATTGCCGTCGTTACCAATAAAAGATCCCGGACCAAGACTTCTGACACTCCAACCACGAACACTATTGGCACCACCACCGAAGTATCGCTTTTCATAGGGCAAGACATCACTGTTGCCATAAGGATAAGCTACGCCAAGTGCAAAGCGCATGGCAAGACTGGTGCGATCGGAAAAACGTATGCTCTTGCTGATGTCGAAATCAAACTTGGCATACTGAGCATAGGCGATATTGAAAAGGGTGCGCTGACCATCGCTGTTCTTCTTGGTATCGGCAAGACTGCAAATTCCATGCAGAGCATTGCCTGCCGTCTCAACGGCAATACGATATGTATAGGCATCCTTACCGTAAATTCCCATGGGGGTGGCAAGTCCGACACTGGAATACTGATACTGATAGCCCATCTTGACAATAAGAAGATTCTTGTAGTTATATGCAATGATGGCATTGCGACTTTCCGGATTCTCTATATATGTCTTATAGAAGGTGTCGCTGATCCATGGCATGAATACATAGTTGATGTCCAGGAGGTCGAAACGATGCTGCGATTCCCTTTGCTTAGAATTCCAACGGTATTTCCAAGCCGCAGTGAGTACACGACGGTGAAACTCGGGACGATTCTGACTGGCATACATCAAATTAAACTCTGTATTCGCACGGGATTTGCGGCGAAATTCATGAGAAACAAACGGAAAGATAAAATCAGGAAACTGCAGACCTCCCTCTATGCTATATTCAAAGTAGTTCTGGTCGGCATATCCCTTAAGTCCCCTTATCGCCTCGAAAGCAGTGCGGAACTTGAGGGAAAATATCTCAGAACCATGAAATACGTTGCGGTTCTGATACATGAAATTGGCTGCCACACCTAAGTCGCCAGCTGTATTGGTTCCATCCAAACCCAACTGAACGGCATTAAGACGGGCAGGAGTGATAACAACCTTGGCGTCCAAAAGAGTGGAATCCTCGGCATTAGGTGTCAGCTGGATATTTGTTGCAGCAACAGCTCCAAGACTGTTTATGCGGCTGTATGTATCGCTGAGGTCTGACTCTCTGTAAATATTTCCAGATACAAGACTATTGACCTTGTCCAGAACTGACTGGCGGAACCATATAGGCGAACCAGTGCTCCTGTCGTAAGTGAAACATACATCCCCCACCCTGTACAACTGATGCATTTGGGTGACATGGGACGATGCATCGGTTCGTGGAGTGACAATCATCTTTACATGAACCTGTTCGGAACCTGAGACGGTATCCACCTCGTAACGAATGAAATCGCGATGGAAAGAATAGTATCCGTTATCGTTCATGTGGCTGGTTATACGAGAACGCTCACTGTTAAGGACATTGGCATCAAATGGCATGCCCACACTGAGCAAAGAGTGTTCTGCGATTCTTTCCATCTCCCTGGCAATGGCAGTATCCTGTATATCCATATCAATACCCGAGACTGTGTATCTCTTGCCTGGGTGAAGCTGATAATTGACTCTGACCTTATAGCCGTCGTACTTCTCTTGTGTGGATACCGTGGCATGGAGATAACCCATATTGAACATGGCATCACGTATGAGCTGGCTGCTGCGTGTGGAAAGCAGAGTGTCGTAGACAACTGGAGCCTCGCCCATCCTTCGGAGGAACCTATTGAACGAACTGTTGCTGCTGGGACTGGAGAGCAGATATATTCCAAGAGGAACCTTGACTAAAGAGACCCAACGCGAATTGGGTTGCTGACGTACATATCCCTGCAATGAGGAGGTGTTGATCTTTGTGGTGTCCGAAGTGATAGTGATCCTGTCGAGAAGATACTCGTCCTCTGAAAGATACTTCCTGCTGCTGCATGAACACAAAAGCAGCAGGAATCCTAACAGGACTCCTAACTGCCTTGTGCATGGATATCGTCTTAACGCTGTAATGATAAGCAGGAATGGTTAATGGATTAAAAATCTACTCCTCTTCACCTTCATCAATGGAGAGACCGGCAAACTCGTCGTCGCCATCGTCGTCACGACTCTTGACCCCTTCTGATATGCTGCTATAGTAGATTTCGTCCATCTGGTCGTCATCGGGACTGTTGTCGATGTCGTCGTCATCAGTGTTCTGGTCCACATCCTCGGGCAGATCCTCGTCATCGTCATCAGTGAAGTTCTTGAGGGGTGACTTGCGAAGATTTCCATTCTCATCGTACATATCCTCATTCATGCGCACCCTGGCAACGGGTTCCTTCTTCTTGGCAAAAATTGCCTCAATCCAAGTACCCTTGGCAATCTCCAGAACCTCAAATCCCTGTGCAACCTTTCTCTCCAAAGTTCCACCAGGAGCATGGATGCGGCTTGCCGGCAATGTGGTAGTACTGATATCGAAAGCACTGAGTATGATGTCCTTCATGCTGAGCGCTATGCTGTCCCATCCACCACCGAAGTTGCGGTCGATGAGTTCGAGAAGAGTGGCGGCGGTAATGTGGCGTATGTTCTCGTAACTGAGGTCGGAAAGGCGAGTAATGTACTTCTTGCGGATGGCAACCCAACCCTTCTTTTCATTGCAATGCTGGAAGGTTACCCACTCTCCGTTCTCGTACTTGAGCTTTTCGCGAGGATCAGCAGGATTGTAGTGTACTACATCAAAACTGAGACGGATGATGTTGAGCAACTTGTCTTCGCTTGTTGCAAAACTTCCTTCCTCCTTCTCTGCATCCCAAGCCTTCTGAATGTCCTGCTCGGTAAGCTTCCATACGTTGGTTGAATTCAAATCAAGAATACTTTCTATTGCTGCTTCTTGTCTCATTGTTTTATCTGAAAATTTATTTTTCTTTCTGTTGTTTTTGTTTCAAAGTATAAACCTTGCCTCCATCGCTAACCGTTAACCGCTCACCGTTAACCGTTAACCGCTCACCATTAAACTCACGACATCTGTCGGTAGTCCTTGGCAAGGCCGCCTTCGCTGGTTTCCTTGTAAAGACTGGGGAGGTCGTGACCGGTCTGCTTCATCACCTCCACTACCTTGTCGAACGACACACGATGTACGCCATCGGTGAAACTGCTGTAGATGTTGGCATCGAGGGCGCGGGCTGCGGCATAGGCATTGCGCTCGATGCAGGGTATCTGCACCAGACCGCAAACGGGATCGCAGGTCATGCCCAGGTGATGCTCCAGTCCCATCTCGGCTGCATACTCGATCTGTGCAGGCGAACCACCGAAGAGCTGGTTGGCAGCGGCTGATGCCATGGCGCATGCCACACCTACCTCGCCCTGACAGCCAACCTCGGCACCGGAGATAGATGCATTGGTCTTTACCACATTGCCAAATAGGGCAGCTGTAGCAAGTGCCTTGAGAATGCGCTGTTCGGAGAAGGCACGGCTCTTCCACAGATGATAAAGCACACTGGGGACAACACCACAGGAACCACAGGTGGGGGCGGTAACAATCTTGCCGCCAGAGGCATTTTCCTCGCTGACAGCCAAAGCATAGGAGAAGACCAGACCACGGGTGCGCAGGTTGTCCTTATAACCCATAGCCCTTACGTGATATGAATAGGCCTTACGGCGGAGATTCAACGGACCGGGAAGCACTCCCTCGGCATCGAGACCACGCTCTACTGCTTCTCGCATGGTTTGCCATACCTCACGAAGATAGTCCCAAATCTCGGGACCTTCGCATTCCTCGACATATTCCCAATAGCCCTTGCCCGACCATTCGCAATACTGAAGTATCTCCGTCATGGTGTTCATGGCATATACCTCGGGGAGTTCTATACTGTTCTCGCCTTCCTCGGCCAATGCTCCACCTCCGACGCTATATACTGTCCATGCCTCGGCAAAGTCTTCGTTGAGCATGACCTCAAACTTCATGCCGTTGGGATGGAAACTGAGAAATTCCTTAGACCATATTATTTCCGTCTTCTCCTCACCAAGGACATCAAGTATGGCACGGTCGGTCATGTGTCCCTTGCCTGTGGCAGAAAGAGAGCCATAGAGGGTGACGCGATATGCCACAGCGTCGGGGAAACGCTCCTTGTAGAGTTCTGCGGCCTTACGAGGCCCCATGGTGTGACTACTGGAAGGTCCGATGCCTATCCTGTATAGTTCGCGTATGGTTTTCATCTGGTATATGTATAGATTGTGTGGTATTTAAGCTCGCCATCTTCCCTACCGGAACTGGCAGCACCTCCATTCATGGGGTGGAACATGGCACGGTCGGTGTATATGTTTCCAAGATATGGTGCTTCGTTTGAGGTCTCGTCGCTGAAATCCACTTCGGAATCCTGATTGCCAAAGGTATTGAAATAGAACTGGCAAGCGGCTTCAACCTTAAAATAGTCATATTCTCCCTCAAATGACGGAAGGGTGAATGTGGCATAGGGATCTTCCCAACCATCATATGTGTCATTGGCAAGGGAGATGACGGTCTTGTCCAAAATCGTTGTCTCAGGTGCACCGGTAGAGGGATAGACTGTGCAACGTAATTTGATAGTACCCGTTATCTGACCTATGAGCCTTCCCTGACTCTTTCTTACTGCATAAACTCTGACTGGAGCACCTGGATACAAGTCTCCACGCTCTACCTGAACGGTGTCGCCAGTATTGCCGGGTGCAGGCTGCTTGACCATATAATTGAAACCCTTCCAACTGGGAGGTGCTACCAGCGGTGCTTCAAAGGAGCATGATGACAGAAGACATGCACAGAGCACAGTAATCAAAAGAAATATCTTGTTTTTCATTTATTGATGTGTGTATAAGATTCTGTTGGTATGTGTTTGTAACGTCAATTAATAGATAAAGTTGTCCACATAGGAACTGCTCTCATCATTCAAGAATGACTGAAGTTCGAGATTCAGACGCTGAACGGGCAATCCCATTACATTGTAGTAGGAACCGTTGATGCTGGTAACACCCACACAACCGATCCACTCCTGAATGCCGTATGCTCCTGCCTTGTCGAAAGGAGAGTAGTTCTTGACGTAATATTTAATCTGTTCCTTTGTAAGTTCTGCAAAAGTAACCTCGGTTACGCATGAGAAGGAGTGCGAGCGCTCCAATGTGCGCAGTGTTACGCCTGTTACTACCTGATGAGTCTTTCCTGAGAGCCTTGCAAGCATCTTGCATGCCTCCTTTGCATCGGCAGGTTTGCCAAGAACTTCTCCATCAAGATATACTATAGTATCTGCCGCAATAAGCAGTTCGTTTTCGCCCAATGCATAAGCCGCAGCCTTACGGTTGGATATATGCTCGGGGATGGCCGTCATGGTGAGTCCCTGTGGGTATGATTCGTCGATTCCATCCAGGGTGCGCACTTCAAAATCAAGTTCCAGAGCTCCCAGCAATTCCCTTCTACGGGGAGAGTTGGAAGCAAGCACGATCTTCATGTTCTTGTTTTTGTTCATATTCTTTCTTCTTACCTAATTTACAAAATTACCTGTTAAGTATATTATTTGTCCAACCTGCGCATGGCAGTGTAAAACTCCATATCCACTGGCCTACCACCTGAAAGCCTCTATATTGGACATCCATTTGCCTTGTGCTCTGAGCACTTGCTCTATCACGTCTCTTCCGCATCCCATTCCGCCTGCTTGATGACTGATGTAAAGGCAGATATCCTGGATTTCAGGCGCGGCATCCCGCGGGCAGCAGGGGCAGCCGCATCGTTTCAGCACTTCATAATCAGGGATGTCGTCTCCCATGTACAGGACGTTCTCGTCCGTTATGCCATACTTTTGCAACAGCGCCTCGTAGGTTTCTATCTTGTTGCTACAACCAAGGTGTACATCCTGACTGCCTAATGCCAGATACCTGAGTCTTACAGCCTCGTTGGTCCCCCCTGTGATTATAGCTATGGGCATTCCTGATTTCAAGGCAAGGTGTATGGCATATCCGTCCTTTATATTGGCGGTGCGCATGGGTTGACCGTCCTCGCCAACGGGAATGGTGGAGGCACTAAGCACGCCGTCGACATCAAAAGCCAGGAGCTTTATCTTATTAAGGTCGTAGTTTATCATTGTACGTAACCAATATCTCTAATCATTCCACTCTAAACTCTAAACACTCAACCCTCCAAACGTCTCTCTAATGGATTCACTCAGCAAACGGTATATATCCCTTCGCTTAGGGTCGTGCAGCATAGACTCGTGGCTTTGCATTACCTTCCTGTCTCCTCTTAGAGCCGGACCAGTTTGAGCCTGATGCGGTGTCAGCGTGCGTATCTTTGCAAAAGTCTCCTCTATTAGCGGATAAAGTGTGCTAAATGGAATGCCGTGTTCGGCAACAACATCGTGTGAGAGTTCAAATAGATGATTAACGAAATTGCAACAAAGCACTGCTGCAAGATGCATAGCCTTTCTCTGCTCTCCATTCATAGGCATCCAGGTGTCTGACATTGTAGCGGCAAGCTGACAGAGCAGATTCAAATCTGCCTCGTCAGACGCTTCCAGAAACAACGGCACCTTACGGAAATCAACATCACGATCCAAAGAAAATGTCTGCATCGGATACAGCACTCCACGCCTGGGAGAAGCAATGGCATCCATAGGTACGCTGCCAGAGGTATGCACTACCAAAGCAGCACTTTCGGCAAACTCCTGCGACACCTGCGCTATGGCATCGTCATTAACAGAGAGAATTAGAAGTTCCGTATCTTCTGGCACTGGTCGTATGCGGGTTCTTCCTCCACACATCACCACATCATGCCCAAACGATAGCAATGCCTTGGAAAGATGTGTAGCCACCCTACCCTTACCTATGACACTTATCCTCATGGATGTTCTGATTTACAATCTCGTTACCTTTTCCTGCTTCAGCGCTTCTATTTTCTCCAGATTCTGTCCCTTTCGTTCCATTCCCTTATGGCCGATAGCAAGGAAACATACAACACGCACGTTCTCCGGCAAAGACAAAATCTCTCGTACCACACTTTCGCTTTCCCTGCCTTCTGCATCCTGTCGGCATCTGATCTGCACCCAGCATGCACCGAGTCCCAAATCCTCTACCTGATACAGTATGGACATTGCTGCCGCTGAGGCATCCTCTATCCAAACATCGCTAATGGAAGGATCTCCAACCACCACAATACAGCATTGTGCCTCAGCAGCGAACTGGCTTCCGGCATTCTTGGCCTGGGACAGACGTGCAATAAGGTCTGGATTCTCCACCACACAGAAAGAGCAACTATGCAGACTTTTGCCTGTAGGAGACATCAAGGCAGTATCCATCAAAGTCTGTATCTGTTCCTCTGTAAGTTTTTCAGCAGTGAATTTGCGATGCGAACGACGCTTTTTTACTAATTCAGAAAATTGTTCCATTCTTTATTATTATATTTGCACGCAAAGATAAGAAAAATTTGACACATAGGGCAAGAAATAAGGCCCTTTTTGCGTTATAAGGGCATGAAACGAATACTGCTATACACTTTTATTCTCATATTTCCTCTAATAGCCTATGCCGGGGACACCATCAGGGTGAACCTTAAAGGCAGAATCATTGACGAAAAGAACGAGCCCGTGAGTTTCTGCCTTATCAAGGTGGAGGGACAGACGGCAGGAGCAACTGCCGACCTGGACGGCAAATACTCTCTTTCGTTCAACTCTGCCGACTCGGTGGTAATCACGTACAAGATGATGGGATACCGAACCCGCAGACGTGTACTGCAAAAACCGCAGGGGGCACTGACATTGAACATCGTAATGTACAACAACAGTACCGACATCGGGGAGGTGGAGATAAAGGAGCTGCAAAGGCAAATGGGACAGACGCAAAACCTGAACACCAATGAAATAAAACGCATGCCCAGCACAACGGGAAATGCCGTGGAGGACCTGGTGGGGACGCAGGCAGGTGTATCGCAGCACAACGAACTATCTTCGCAATATAACGTGAGGGGCGGTTCGTTCGATGAAAACTGCGTGTACATCAACGGGGGCGAAGTGTACCGACCTCTACTTATCCGCAGCGGAGAACAAGAAGGACTGTCCGTTATCAATCCATTCATGGTGGACAAGGTGCGCTTCAGTTCCGGTGGCTTTGAAGCGAAATATGCCGACAAAATGTCATCCGTTCTTGACATTGATTACCGTAAGCCCAAGAAATGGGAAGGCGACCTGAGCGCTTCGCTTCTGGGAGCTTCGGGATACATGGGCTGGGGAAACCAGAAAGTGTCCTTGTCGCATAGCTTGCGATACAAGACAAACTCATACATGTTGGGAGCACTGGAAACGGAGGCGGAGTATTCGCCAAACTTCATTGACTATCAGGCATTCCTGTCCTGGACGCCCAACAAGGACTGGACTATAGATGTGATAGGATACATCTCGCACAACAACTACAAATTCACTCCAGCAACTCGCGAGACAAGTTTTGGTACCATGGAGGACATACACAACTTCAAGGTCTACTTCGACGGGTGGGAACAAGACCTCTTCCAGACTTTCTATGGTACCGCAAGAATCAAGAGGAGCATCGGCAAAAAACATTATATCTCACTGAACTATACAGCATTTAGCACTAAGGAAAGAGAGACTTACGACATACAGGGACAATACTGGCTGTCTAACACCAGTACGGCAACTGAACTCGCCGTCGGAACCTACATGGAGCATGCAAGAAACAGATTGAACAGCAGTCAGCACAGCCTGAAACTTGCCTACGACTTCAAGCATAAAGGGCATCACATTGAGGCAGGCATGGGCTTCAGACACGAAAAGGTGGACGAGCGTTCAAGGGAATGGGAATACAGGGACAGTTCGGGATACTCTATGCCACACAACCCAGAAGCCCTGGAGGTGATATACAACCTCAGAAGCAGCAACGAAATAGCTTCCAACCACCTTGAGCTATATGCACAGGACACCTGGCGCAGGGAAACGTCAAAGAGCATCTTCAATCTGAACTATGGCATGAGATTCTCTTATTGGTCGTGGAATGGAGAATGCCTTATCTCGCCTCGTGCAAGCCTGACATACATACCCAAAAATCACGACAACATGACATTCCGTCTGGCAACCGGACTCTACTACCAACGCCCGTTCTACAAGGAACTGAGAGATACCGTTACCAACGATGCCACTACTATCGTACAACTGAACAAGGAAATACAGTCACAACGCTCTTTTCAAGTAATAGCTGGTTATGAGTACCGCTTCAAACTGGGCAAACGTCCGTTCCTGTTCTCTACCGAACTCTACTACAAGGCACAGGACCGTCTGAACCCATACACGGTGGACAACACCAAGATAGTTTATTACGGACGAAACTGTGCTACTGGCTATGTAATGGGTGCAGACTTCAAACTTTACGGCGAATTCGTACCAGGCACCGATTCTTGGCTGACTTTCTCGCTAATGAGGGCGCGTATGAATCTGAATGGGAAGAATATTCCCCAACCCACAGATCAGACATGGTCGCTGAACATGTTCTTCTCGGATTACTTCCCTGGCACAACACGCTGGAAGATGAATCTGAAAGCCTGCTTTGCAGGAGGACTACCCTTTGGCGCCCCTCACACGGGATTGGAAAAGAACGTGTACCGCTCCTCTGCATACAAGCGTGTGGACGTGGGTCTGAACTTTCGTGCGCTGGATAACGAGGACCGACACCTGAAAAAGAATCCCATACGCAACATCTGGTTGGGACTTGACTGTCTGAACATCTTCGGATTTGACAACGTCAGCGGTTATTATTGGGTTACCGATGTCAAGAACGACCAATATGCCGTGCCCAACTACCTAACAGGCCGAATGGTAAACTTCCGCGTAAATGTGGACTTCTAATTAGGATAGATGCCCCAAGCAAAGACCAATACACGAAGGAGCCGACGTCAATGGCAGAGAATCCTGCAGATAAGATATAATCCCAAATAGGTCATTAGACTGTTACACGCCAATG
The DNA here is from genome assembly GCA_017558255.1 of Bacteroidaceae bacterium. Lineage (GTDB taxonomy): Bacteria > Bacteroidota > Bacteroidia > Bacteroidales > Bacteroidaceae > Physcousia. The sequence goes on along the minus strand of JAFYVX010000239.1, from coordinate 3,167 downwards.
ACCGATTTGGGATAATTAGTTTCACCGCTATTACTCGTTCGGCACAGCACAAACAATGGCGCACCTTCCTTTGTAGGAAAGTGCGCCATTGTTTATACCTTATTAATATATATCAGTGCCTTAGAGATCCTGACGGAACTGAATCATCTTGAGAGCAGTGATAGCACATTCATCGCCCTTGTTACCCAAAGCTCCACCGCAACGGTCGAGAGCCTGCTGCATGGTGTTGCAGGTGAGGAGGCCATATATTACTGGCACTTCTGCCTGACGGTTCAGTTCTGCAAGCCCCTGAGTGGTACCCTGACAGATATAGTCGAAATGCGGGGTATCGCCTCGGATAACACAACCTATGGCAATGACGGCATCCACATCGGTATCCTCTATCATGGCGGCAGAACCATAAACCAGTTCAAAACTGCCGGGAACGGTCTTTACGATAATATCGTCAACACTGACACCATGCTTGAGCAAGGTGTTGTATGCTCCTTCAAGAAGAGCACCTGTAACCTCTTCGTTCCACTCACTGACAACGATACCAATCCTCCATCCGTCGCCGTTGGGGACGGTGGTGGGGTCGTAACTGCTAAGGTTGTGCAAAGCACTTGCCATATACTACGTATTTTAATACTGATTACTTGACACGCTCAATGTACTTGTCGATATCCTGACGCTGTATGCTCTGGGGATATTCGTTCTTGATGGTCTCGTAGCACTTCAAAGCCTCGGCCTTGTTGCCCAGAGCCTCGTAGATCTGACCTGCCTGCAGGTAGAAGAGAGGAGAAAGGGTGTTACCGTCGGCACGCTTGGCAGCCTTCAAAAGAGTGCTTGCAGCCTTCTCGTTCTGACCGAGCTGTGCATAGCAATTGCCAAGGGCTGCAATGGCTGCATTGCTTACCATCTGGTCGTCGCATGCATCAAAATCCTCGAGATACTTCACTGCATCCTCGAACTTTTCTGTCTGCACATAGCACAGACCAGCATAGAGGCGGGCAATGTTGCCACTGGGAGTGCTACCGAACTCGTCGATAATCTGCAGGAAACCTGCATTGGTGCCATCACCGTTGAGGGCCTGCTCGTAATTGCCAGCCATGAACAACTGCTGGGCAACCGCAATGTTGTCGGCAGCCTTTTCCTTCTGGGGCTGGATGTAGTACTGGTTGGTAAGCAGGCAGATGATTACGATGGCAACAACACCGCCGATGGCGGCTACCAAGGTCTTGAGGTTTCTCTCTACGAAACTTGTACCTGCTGCAATTGTCTGGTCAATCTCGTTGACTGGAGCTGTTTTTTCCTTCTTGCTCATAATGTTTATATGTTCTTGATTTTATTAATTCCGTTTAGTCAATTCAAGGTGCAAAGATAATGTTTTTCCGCAACATACCGAAATTTGCATGCCGATATTTTGGCAATACGGTCGTTTTTCCATAATTTTGCAAGTGTTATGACACTGAAACATCTGTCCATACTCAATTACAAGAACATTGCAGAGGCGGAACTGGACTTCTCCCCTGGTCTGAACTGCATAATAGGATGCAACGGCGAGGGGAAGACAAACCTGCTGGACGGCATACGCTTCCTGTCGTTGTGCAAAAGCCTTGGAGTTACCCAGGACTCGTTGTGCATCAGGCACGAGGAGGACTTTTTCATGCTTAAGGGACTGTACGAGCGCGAGGACTGCACCTTGGAGGAAATACACTGTTCGCTGAAACGCGGACAGAAGAAAATCATGCGCCGTCAAGGCAAACCATACAAGCGCCTGGCTGAGCACATAGGCCTGATACCCGTAGTGCTTGTATCCCCCTCGGACGGCATGCTTATATCTGGTGGCAGCGAGGAGAGAAGACATTTCATGGACGTGGTCATATCGCAGATGAACCTGCCGTACATCGATGCCCTGACACGATACAACAAGGCACTGCAGCAACGCAACGCCCTGCTGAAGATGGACCCTCCGTGCGACACGGAAATGCTGGCGCTATGGGAAGAGCAGATGGCCAAGGAGGGAGAATTCATATACCGTTGCAGACAGGAATACATAGACCGCTTCACACCTATATTCCAGCGATATTACGATCTCATAGCACAGGATCACGAGAAAGTAACGCTATCTTACACAAGTCATTGTCAGAGAGGCCCCTTGTTGGAAGTGATACAGCGCGACCGACACAAGGATCTGGCCGTAGGATACTCCCTACACGGCACACACCGCGATGACCTGGAGATGATGATAAACGGATACCCCATACGGCGCGAGGGAAGCCAGGGACAGAACAAGACCATGTTGGTGGCATTGAAACTGGCGCAGTACGAGTTTCTGCACCATACGGGCAACGGCACACGTCCTATCCTGCTGCTGGACGACATTTTCGATCGTCTGGATGCACAGAGAGTGGAACGCATCGTGGCACTGGTGAGTGGGGATTCCTTCGGACAAACATTCATCACCGACACCAACAGAGACCATCTTGACAAGATTCTGAGCATGACCTCGCAGGACTACAAACTATTCCACTGCGAGAACGGCAGTTTCAGGAGCATCAGCAACCAATAGGGTTACTCTTCCAACTAAAATTCACACAGCACACAAACCGCCACTATGGAAAGACACAAAAGCCTGCCCATCACCAGTCTGCTGGACGTATGGCTACGCAACGAAGGACTGGAAACTCCCCTACTACAACACCGTCTGATAAAAGGATGGCCGGAGGTGATGGGTGCCACCGTGGCTCAATACACTGGTGAGATAAAGATATTCGGCAACGTGCTGAGAGTACAGATAAAGAGTCCCGCACTAAGGCAAAACCTGCTGATGATGCGCACAGAAATAGCGCGCAAGATGAACGATTTTGTCAAGGCACAGGTAATACAGGAAGTTACATTTTATTGACCGTAATGCACCCCTCCAGTGCCACAAATGGGCTATGAAGACCTGTAAAACAGGAATAATCAGCCCTTTTCGTTATTTTATCGTCCTTTCATACTGCATCTTTCATTAAAAAGATGTATCTTTGCACCCGCAATTACGTGATAATTGCATATTTCAAACCTATAAAACCATTAATTAAAAATTATGGCAACAAAAATTCGTTTACAGCGCCACGGCCGTAAGAGCTATGCTTTCTACAGCATCGTGATCGCTGATGTAAGAGCACCACGTGATGGTAAGT
>JAFYVX010000238.1 GCA_017558255.1 Bacteroidaceae bacterium | reverse complement strand
TCCTTCTCATTGCTCAGCGAGGAATAGCCCAACCACAGGAACAGCATGGGCAATGCGTACTTAACAAGCATCATGGCACCGTCTCTGGGCACAGGAGTATAGGTCATCGTTATGCACAGCCATGCAAAGAACAGTGCATACGTCAAGGTCATCCACTCCAACCGTATGCGAATAACGCGGGTAAATATCAGGAGCAATATCAGCAGAAACCACAGTGCATACTTGAACAGCGACAGCGACCCGAGGAAGATAGGTGCCGTACAGATGGTAAAGATAGTGAAGTACATGTTTGGCGACAGCAGGTATGGTTCCTCCCATATTCTGCTCACCACACGCATTTGCACATCGTTGGTAAAGTAAATCTTGCGTATCCTAAGTATCAACCACGCAAGGATTAATAGGGAAAGTATGGTTTGCATTTTCAATTTGCAGCAGAGCTGCGGTTAATAGCGACAGAGTCGCTGGTTAATTGTAGCAAGCGACAGGTTAAAAGCTGCGGAGCAGCGGTTAATGCGCTGAAGCGCGGTTAATTGTCGCAAGCGACAGGTTAATGTTGCCGAGCAACGGTTAATTTATCTAATCGTATCTTTCGGAGTCTTGATAACATTCGAGTGATATCCTTTGTAAAATCCTCGGATGCAAGCAAATCTTCTTGAGATATATAATTCAGTTCATACGCCAACTCAAGTTGACACATCGTCTCATTAAGAGACCCAAAGGCTATTTCTATAAAATGTATTTGCTCCTTTACAGACATACGTCCCATACCTTCTGCAATATTAGAGGGTATAGAAATGGCAGCCCTACGCAACTGATCGCACAATGCATATTGCTCCTCCTTGGGAAATTGCTTCAGCAAAGCATAGACATATATGACAAACTCCTTTGCCTTATGGTAAGCATCTAACTGCCTATATGAAAATGTTTCAAATGACATCGATTATATGTTTTTTATGCAAAAATAAAGTAAATATCTCTATTAACCGTGCCAACGGCACATTAACCCGCGACGCAGTCGCAATTAACCAGCAGCTCTGCTGCTATTAACCGCACCACTGGTGCATTAACCAGCAATCTCCGATTGCTATTAACCTGTCGCTTGCGACAATTAACCGTGCGAAGCACATTAACCCGCAGCCTTGCTGCTATTAACCGTGCTTCAGCACATTAACCAGCGACCCTGTCGCTATTAACCCAGCCGTGAAACGGCGATTAACCATGCCATAGGCATATTAACCAGCGACTTGTCGCTATTAACCCGCAGCTCCGCTGCCATTAACCGTGCTTTAGCACATTAACCAGCGACTCTGTCGCTATTAACCGCTGCCCCGCAGCATTAACCCGCGACTCTGTCGCAACTAATAATTCAGTCCAAAAGCCCACAAGGGAACAACATTAAGATAGCCGGTCTCAATATCATCCTTTACAATGTAGCCCTCGGCAGTATCTGCTATCTGTTTTTGTCCCTTTCCTTTACCGCCAACCTCAAAAGTGCGTCCTCCGATGACAAAATCGGCCTTAGAGGAAGATACCACATCATTATTCACACGCATCTGGTTAAAGAAGAATGTCTCACGCAGATTACCGATATCGGTAGCATTATTACCCAATACATATGCAAGATTGGTGTTGTCGATATAGACTTTCTCAACCTTCCCCAGTCCCCGTATACCACCAGTATCGTCGCGCAACTGAACTATCATCCCTGCACGCTCCATGTATAACAGATAATCTCCCAATTGATTACGGCTAACGCCTACCATCTCTGCCAATTTGGTCATTACAGGTTTGAAGGGAACACTCTTTGAAATGATTACCAACAGCTGTCGCAGTTTACGGCCAGTAGATACATTCATCATTGCATATTGTGGAATATCTCCCTCCATTGTCTGATATATTACTTGCCCCAATTCTCGCTCATAATCCTCATCTCGCCCAAACGGGTAGTACCCCCTCTTCAGATAGTCCCTAAACATGGGTAGGGGATGAGCCACACCAGGTATCTCAGCCTTGTGCGCCAAAATATCGTCCAATGTATACACAGGAACCTCAATACGATGAAAAAGATAGAGATACTCCCTAAACGACAATCCCTGCATCTCATAAATCGGCGCCCTACGGCTAAGGTCAGCCACTCCCTTGTAGATATCCAGAATTGAAGAGCCTGTGAATATAACTTGCAGATCGGAGTGAGTATCATATATTTGCTTTAGTTCTCGCGACCACCCGACGTATTTATGTATTTCATCGACCACCAAGTGCCCTCCTCCCTGCTTTACAAAACGCTCGGCCAGTTCCACCAAGGTATGATCAACAAAATATAGGCTATCGGCAGATACATATAGAGTCTTCTCAACCGGAAGGTGCAGTTTTATATGCTGCAAAAGCATAGTGGTTTTACCTACGCCACGAGGACCCACAAGTCCCAACATGCGACCAGTCCATTTAATCTGACCATACACATATCTAAGAAAACCCGTATCTACAGACTTTATCAACTGATTGTAGGCATTATATAATTGCTCCATACCCTTGATTATTTAATCCAACCGCAAAGATAATCAAAATTGCACTACAAAAGTGCATAAACTGCAACAAAACTGCACTTTCGCAGTGCAATTAACCATGCTATAGTCACATTACCCCGCTGCTCTGCAGCTTTTAACCTGTCGCTTGCGACAATTAACCGTGCGAAGCACATTAACCAGCAATCTCCGATTGCTATTAACCGTGCCTACGGCACATTAACCAGCAACTACGTTGCGATTAACCTTTCATAAAGGTCGCAGACCGCACTTGCGTATCGCTGGAAGGAGAATTTCTGCACATGCTGCAGGGCGTTCTTCTGCAGGGAGCGGTAGAGTTCGGACGAAGCGATGAGGGAGCATATCTTCTCTGCCATATCCTTGACATCCTCGCTACGATGCAGCAGACCGCACACACCATCGCGCACCACCTCTGGCAGTCCCCCGATATCCGATGCCACCACCACACAGCCATGTGCCATCGCCTCTATGGCAGTAAGCCCGAAACCCTCACTACGCGAAGGCATCAGCACAACATCCATCCTGCTGTAGTATTGCGACAACTCCTCCTGAGGCTGACGCCCTGCCCATGTCACAGCATCATCGCACCCCAATGCCATAGCCTGCTGCTCCATAGCAGCACGAAGGGAACCATCCCCCACCACGAGCAGCTGCACATCAGGAAACCTCTTCCTCACCTCCGCAAAAGCCGGCACAACCAGATCCATACCCTTGATATGCTCTAAGCGGCTGACGACGCCAAGGGTGAATGCAGCTTCGCTGCGGTTAATCGCAGCAGGGCTGCTGGTTAATCGCAACGCTGTTGCTGGTGAATCGTCGCCTTGCGACTGGGTATCCTTTAACCGTGGCTCCGCAACATTAACCTGCGAGTCATCGCTATTAACCTGTTGCTCTGCAGCATTTAACCGTGGCAAAGCCACATTAACCTGCGAGTCATCGCTATTAACCTGCTGCCTAAACGGCAGCGCATTGTATATCGTAAAATGATTCCTCTTCCCCAGCACCATATCCCTGGAATACAGTTGTGAAGAACCGAAGAAACTGTGCTCTGCACGCTCGGTGATGCATATCCATGCACGCACACAATGGCGCTGTATGAAATGTATAAGGCGCAGGTCCTTGTATATATCCGCAGCAGTGTGCACCGTAGCGATGATATTCTTCACACGCATCAGCCACAGGAGCAGTATCACCATAGCTCCGGGAGCCATATACTGCACATGCACCATGTCCGGGCGCACAGCTTTTATGACGCTACGCAGGTTCCTATATAGGAAAGGCACTATCCTCCATCCCCCCAGGCGCAACCCATCGGGAGAGAAAAGCACCACCTTTGCCCCGGCCTCCTCAAACTGCCCTATCATATAGGGAGTATGCTCGAAGTAGCACGCCACCGTCACCTCATGCCCACCCAGCACGAGGGCATGCACAGTATTCAGTGTTTGTATCTCCGTGCCTCCTGTAAGCAGGCAGGGGATGCAGATGAGTACTTTCATTTGTTTAGGGTGTAGGGTTTAGTGTGTAGAGTTTCGTGGGGCGCTGACGCTCTTGTTTAGAGTTTAGAGTTTAGTGTGTAGTGTTTTCGTTCTCGTTTTCGTTTTCGTCTTCGTTTACTTTGTCCCCCTGAGACAGGGCGAATGAGGTCTTTAGAAAAATGACCTAATGTCATTTTGTGCCTCATGAGGGTTAAACTCTCCAGTTTAACGTCGGGCAAAACGAGCGTAGCGGAGGGGGTGGATATAACTCTAAACTCTAAACCCTAAACAATTTTCGTCCTCGTTTTCGTTATCGTCCTCGTTTTCGTTTTCGTTATCGTCTTCGTTTAGTTTCGTTTTCGTTGTTCAGTGTTTATTGTGTAATGCTTTATGTGTAGAGTTTTGAGGATTATTTTCTCAACATTGTTCTCCAAACCTTGCCTATTAATCGGGAAATAAACATCGGCACCAAGCAAATGCTTATTCGCTTATCAAATGGCACATAGTAACGATGTGCCTTAGCTTCACCGAATAACTTCCACCAGTCGCCGAAAGAAATTTCATGTGAAAGAACCCTTCGTATGTCAAGCACCTCATCAACCATCGGGTATTCTCCTTCTGCGTGGCACATATCATCTGCCGTCAGCAGCCCCTTACAAGCACGGTAATACACATAAGCGATATTTACTCCTGAAGCTAATGGATAATGAGAAGTGCCATCATTGCGGAGGTTGATCTCAAAGAAATAGTTCTTTCCTTTCTCCAATCCAAACTCAATACTGAAAGGCCCCACATAATTGAGCGCACTCACAAATGCCATCACGTCCTCCAACTCAGGCAGATATTCTGAAACAGATGTCGTCACAATAGCATGGGTATACTCACCGGTGCTTGAAACACCTGGTTTCATTACCAATGATGGAATCCATACCTCCCCATTGGGCAGACGAATGCCCAAGAAGAGCAGGTCTGCCTCATTTTGTATATACTGCTGTATTATAAAATCCCTTGTATGCTTAGCAGAAGAGAGCGCCTCATCCAGTTCCTCGCGATTGTCACACACACGCATATCTCCCTTGCTGCCGCTAATGCTGATTAATGGTTTTACCATGCAAGGATAGGAAACCTTGCTAAGGTCGCAATCTGCATTGTTGGTATACATGCTCTGTAGCGTGCGGATGCCGTATTGCGTAGCAAGAGCAGTCTGCACATCCTTTTCCATCAGACGAGTTACCTCACCTTGTTTTCCACAATTAGGAAAATGGAAGTGATTACTCAATTCATTATAATGTTCATCTAAAAGTGTTTCTGCTGTATCTGAAGTGGGATATATTATCGTCCCTTGGGGGAAGTCTGATTGATGAGCGAGCAACCATGACAGTCCTTCACGTTCTTCCTTCACAGAATGTCCATAACGTGCAAATCTACTATACCCTATAAACTCACCATGAAGGACACGCTTGCCTGACCCTACCAATAAAAGGAATACGTCTACACCTTTTGCTGCCATACAGTGCAGAACTCCAAGAGTATTGTAATTACCCTCTCCAAATAGGATAAAATCAATCTTCCCGTTACTCTTCTTCATTTATTGTTACTTTTGCGTATAATTTATTTTTGTCAACACGAACTTAAACTGCAGTGCAATCGAGTTGATTAATTATCCTATCTGCATGTTGATGTTAATTAATGTTTGCCGTCTACTCTCCAAATTCACCTGCCTCATTTAAGGGCAATGAACCAGATGGATTCAAATGGTCTATCGCACGTTCAGAAGAGATAACGCTACGGCCAAGACGTTTCTCAAAATCATCACGCGCAATCTTTGCGACCTCAGCTCCCTCTTTTGCCACAGTCGCATTTGCAACAAAACCCTCAGGATTGCGTTCCTTACTTAACTGGGATGCTGATTCCTCAGCCAATGCATTGAGCAGCAATTCCATATTTGTCATGTTATCGCGTAAGTTCTCCTTAGTAAGTCCCTTATAACGTTTATATTCACGAGTTGTCAATCCACTCCAAGTCTTTGACATCAAATCTGTCAATGTGGCAAAATCTATTGCTTTAGTTACACCTCCTCGCTTCCACTCATCGGTCAATCCTTTGCGGATCTCAATCGTCTTAAGTCGTTGGTTGATCCAAGATTCTGTATATCCGAGTCGCCTATAATCATCCATCGCCTGTTCAATAGACAATTCAGGATCTATCATTTGATTTACTCTACTCGCAGCTACTTGTGACATCCATTGCTTAAATGGTTCTGCCTTAGGTGATGGTATGCTCTGAATAATTCGAAAGATACCCTCCATATTAGAAGCTTGTGTATTATAATATTTACCATCTGAAGCCATCATTCGAGTAGGGGTACAAATTGTACCCCACCTAGCGCCCAGTTCTGGGTCGCGTGTACGCATCTTCTTGATATACTGCTTAACATCGGAAGAATCTGTCAAAACAGAAACAACATCTGCAACCGAAAAGTACCACTCCTGGGCGGATTCATCCCATACGGTTCTTACCTTGCGCCCCTCGAATATTTGCAAATGTTGTCCACTTACATGCTGTGCCATATTTATAGTTTAGAGAGAGTTTGTCGTCCTCGTTTTCGTCATCGTACGAGAAAGTATAGTTCCTTATCCCACCTCGTAGCCTTTAGGAATGACTTAGGTAACACGCCACTCCACGGTTTGCCACAAGGTGCCAATGGTGTAACATACTGCTCTATTGCCTTCTGCTTTATCCTATGCTGCTTTTCAGACAACCTCAACAGAAAGGCATCCTTCATTCTGAAATCCCACACATTATAGTACCACATCCACACACAGTATGAGTAGAGTTCTGGTTTAGAGTTTAGTGAGGCGCTGCGCTTTTGTTTAGAGTTTAGTGTGTAGTGTTTAGTGAGGTCGCGTTGCTCTTGTTTAGAGTCTTCGTCCTCGTTCTCGTTAAACATTCCTATCAATGCTTTTACAATTTCCGCTGCTTTCAGATGGTCACTCCATCCCTCACCATGATGAGGAACAAAGATAGCATCAGGTTTTAACTCCTGCAGCAATGCAGCCAAGCGTTCTGTCTCTGGGTGCTCCAGAGCAACTCCCCCATCGGGATATTGCAGGCAATGAATATGCGACAATGGCAATCCCATTGTTTCTGCTGCTTTTATGGTAAGGTTGTGACGCCCAGTTATCAACTCCTCTGCAGAGATATCACAACATCCACGATGCGAACCCTCGCCACCTGTCAGGATAATAACATGAGGAGGAGTGCCACGCTCCACCAATGCCTGTATCAATCCACCACACCCTATTACCTCGTCATCAGGATGCGGTGCCACTATCACTGCCCTCTTGGGCAATGACAAGGAAGGATATATATTATGTATAAGGTGTAAGAGTGCAACACGCAGGACGCGGATGAGGGCTTTCATAAATCCAAGCATTTCTTATATACCTCTACTGTCTTCTGGGCACAGGCAGACCATGTGAACCTATCTACATGGTTCAAACAGTTCTTCGACAAAGAGACTCTATCCAAAGTCTTGTTTTCAAATCCTGCCATCAGATTCGCCATGGCCCCTATGTCTTCAGGTTCTACATACAAGGCGGCATCGCCACCAATCTCACCCAAGGAACTATTGTTGCAAGTCACTATCGGAGTTCCACTTGCCATTGATTCCAATACAGGCAAGCCAAAACCTTCGTACTTGCTGGGGAAGAATGTTGCCGTTGCCTCTGCATACAGGTCTGATAGTTCTTCCTCGCTAACACCTGACACAAAATGCACTCGTCCATGGAATCTATTTTGAGAGTACCTATCTAAAACATCTACTGGAGGATTTCTCCACACCAACACAAGGTCATGCTCTGGAGAGTTCTGAAGCAAAATCTCATAAGCATGCAATATGGAAATAGTATTCTTGCGACCTATATCGCACGATACTGAAAAGAAAAAAGGTCTACCAGAAGTATACTTGTTAGGTTTGGGGATATGGGGATAGAACACCTTGCGGTCTATTCCCCAGTGACATACGTGTATCCTTTCCTCTGGCACATCCATATATTCAGCAATCTCATTCTTTGAGTTCTGACTGCAGGTGATTATGGCCTTGGCACGACGTGCCAGTTTAGGATAGTTTTCCCTTGCATAATCATGTCCAAGGAACTTTTCGGGGTAAGAAAAGAACATAGCATCGTGTATCGTCACCACAGTCTTTTCCGGGCAATGCGTGAAAGCAAAGTTATGCGGAATGTGCTTAATGTCGTATCCAGTGAACCATTCCTGTAGAGGAGTCTTGCTCAGCAACTTATTGTAACCATCCCTATTGGGCAGATAAAAATGCTTCTTTTCAAAAGAGGCATCCATATTCCTTGCTCCTATGCCCTTCATATTCTGCGAATACAGACATATATCAAATGGTTGCTCTGGCAACTCCGCCAAAGCCCTTACCAATTCCATAGTCGTTCTGCCTATTCCGCTTGCACGTCCTGCCACATAAAATGGCACAGCGGAATTAACATCTATCAATACACGCTTTTTCTTCATACAGCGAAATCAAATCCTTTACATGTTGTTCTATAGATACGACACCACTGTCGATGGTGTCCAAACTGAATGATATGCCATTCTCTACAATCTGAAGCATCTTCTCTCGCAATGCTATAGCATTATTCGGTTCCACAAGCCAACCATTTTCACCATCCCTAATCTGCATCTCTGCGCCACCACAACGAGTGGCAAGGACAGGTTTGTGCATCAGCAACGATTCGGATATATTAAGACCGAATATTTCCAAACATATTGTTGGATGTACCATCACATCAAAATCCTGTATTGTTTCCAAGACCTTTTCAGAAGATACCTTGCCATGCCACACTATATTAGCACGACTATACTTTCGTTGCAAAGCTTGCATATAGCGTCGTTCCCCCTTGTTGCCTGTGCCACCTATGATATGCAGTTCTGCCCTATCTGCAAAACACTTATCATCAAATGCCTCCAACAACACATGAAGTCCCTTCACACGGCAGATGCGCCCGAGGAAAAAGAAACGAATAGGTTGTTCGCTTTGCTCTTGTTTAGTGTTTAGTGAGGCGCTGCGCTCGTGTTTAGTGTTTTCGTTCTCGCTCAAAGTTAAACTTTTTACGTTAAACTCCCCTGGTATTCCATGCGGAACAAGTCTGACCTTTTCAGGATGCAAACCATTTCTGGTCATCGCCTCTGCAATGGCGTGGGATGGTGCTATAACCATAGTGGCATTGCTGCAGATGGATTGCCATTCCGCTCTTTTATCCTCAATGGATTTTGCCACGCCTCCTATTGGTGTTATGAAAGGAACAAAGGGGAGTTTTGCAAGTTTGCGTCCCAAACTACGATACATCCCTTCTGGAAGCAATCGCATGAAAGGATACCACGCACGCCCAGTGCGAATATTTGCCAAGCAACATTTCAGGCAGTTCCTGTGCGAAAGCGTTGTCTGGCAAATCCCATCCTCTACATTCATCAATGTCCCAGCAGGACAAAGGATACCGCCATGGTGAGCAGTTATAACTACTGGAATATTCAATTGTTGTCCCAACGAGGCAAACAATGCCTTTTGGCTATGGGCATGAATAATGTCTGGAGCAATGGTGCGTACAAGGTTTTCTATATCAAAGTTCTGTGCCTGACATCCTATCTCCCATAACGGGATTCCCTTGTAATCACACTTAACAACCGATATCTCTTTACCCACAAAGGATATAACAGCGACATCAAGTTCCTGTCGTATCATCTCATCAACAATACTCTTGACATAGACCTGCCCCCCACCGTAGGTGGAGAGAAAATCACCAGAGGCTATTTGGAGGAGTTTCATTAGTTTCTTAAAAATCTAACAGGGCATTAGTGTTTGAAGAACTTTTTCTTATAGTTAATAATATCTACAAGACGAAGAACATATCCTAGCCATCTTCGATTATTTGGCAATTGTCTAATTATCGCATTTATTTTGTGATGATACCACCATAAAAACATACCATTTCTAAAAGCTGCCTTAGGAGCATAATAGTCTATCGCAGCAAATATAGATGTTGCAAAACGGGAACTACTTCGGGAAACACTTTCAGGATAAACACGATAACGTATTAAATAATCATTCACGACATGTATATGATATCCGATAGAAAGATACTTCATACACAATGGATAATCCTCTATAAATGGATAGCACTCCTCAAATCCTCCAAGTTTACGTAGTGTTTCTGTTTGCAAGAACAAAGTCGGCCCTTCGATTATTGTCCCTTTTCTCACCAAGTATTTTTCTTGTTGATTTACATTATAAGACGAGAACACCATTGGTATTAAAGACTTTTCTATATTAGAATCTGTATTTGAGAAATGTATAGTGCCACATATCATTATTTTGTCCTTACTTTTATTAAGATAAGATACAAAAGTCGAGATACAATTAGGCATAAGAATATCATCCCCAGCAATGTACTTTACCCATTCGCCCCTGACTTCCTTCAAACCACGATTATAGTTAACACATATTCCCCCGTTTTGCTCTGTTTGAACAGCCAATGCTCTACAAAAGCAATGATTATTTTTCTTCTATCCATTGATTTACCAACTCAAAAGTATTGTCTGTAGAACGATCATCACTTACTATTAATTCTATGTTTGGATAATCTTGTGCTTTTACACTTTCAAGAGTTTCCAATACATATTTTGAACTATTGTATGTTATAACGACAATGCTGACAGGAATCATATTTTTCAAATAATTGTTATCCTTTCAATATTTATACTTAATCAGCTTTTGTAAATCTGTTTACACTAGTACTAAAGTCACCCTATTCTATATTATGACATAAGTATTTGGTAGCGATTACTTTTGAAAAATAATATTACCTTAACCAACATTCACTTATATTTAAACCGTAGCATTTTTGAAATAAATAAATATGCATCCATCAAATCATTTCTTTTACAAAACTTATATACCCTCCCTCTCTTTATTTCTAGCCATGAACCATCAAAGTAATGAATCGCATAATAGTTTTCTGGTTTTGTTCCAAAACAATGGCCAAAATAAGTTCGTGGATAAACATGAATTCCTGTTTCCAAGAATTGCTCTTTATCTTCTGCCACATAACCATATTTTTTTAGGATTCTTGTCATAATCATAGGACAGGTTGCATAAATTTCTCCATCATCTTTCCTAAAATTTATACTTTCATAAAATTCTAAACATTCTTTTAAATACGGATGACCTTTGACAGACCCCATAATAGCAGACTCAACTTCAACTTGGTTTCCTTCAAGAGGCTCTGTTCCAATGAAAAACTCATTATTTAAGAATGTGTCAAAACTCCTAAATGTTTTTACATCACTATCTAAATATATCCCTCCTTCCGTATATAGAGCATATAAACGAATATAATCGGCGACAAATGCCCATTTTTTTTCTTCGAATGCCTGTTTTACAAATGGGACACTATTAAAGTCAAAACTTTTAGCATCCCAACATCGAATCTCATAATCTGGCATTACACATTTCCAACTATTTAAGCAATTCTTTGTAAAGCGATTTTTCCGTTCTCCACTAAACCAACAGTAATGAATAATTTTTGGTATCATTTGTCTATGTTTTTTGTTTTAACACATAATATCTAAAAGCACTTCTAAATTCTTTAAATATCAAATAAAAGACTACAAAATTCAAAATGGCTATAATGAAACTTGTAAATAATGCTCTATATAAAAAAACAAATATGGTAACATTTATTATATTAATATTTTGTGTGTTAACATCAATAACAAAGATATTAGTTGCCAAAACAAATATATATATCACATATCTTTTCCAATAAGAGAAAACACTCAACTTAAATCCTCTTGAAAAAAGATAATAGGGTTTCCATATACCTATAATTAAAATTGTACTAATCGTGGTCGCTAGCACAATACCAGTTAAGCCAAACAAATTTCCGCCAATAATCGCTACTAAAATATAGATTGTTGATTCTACAATAGGAGCCCAAGTGTCAGCAAATAATCCATAACCATACAAAAAGGAATCTGTACCTCTAGAGATTCCTACAAAAAAATTAACAAGTAACAAATATAAAATTTGTTTTGGCAGAATGAATTCAACTCCTAACCAAATACTTATAAATGGTTCTATCAAGAGATAAAAACAACATATCACTACAGTCGCAATATAAAAACGTATTGACGTTATCACCCAAAAAACACGGAGGATTTTTTCCTTATTACCTTCTGCTATTAAATTCGCAATGCTGGCGCTAGCACTACCAAAAAGGTTATTGAATATTTGTGAAATCTTATCAAACAACATTGTATAATTACCATATAATGCCACTGTCTGTAAAGATACAAATGCATATATTAGGAATGGGGCGATTTGAAACTGCACAAACGCACTTATTCTATGTACGAACAACTGTCGAGTGTATGTAATAACATCAGAATATTTCTTAAATAATAATTTACCTTCTTTAACATCTGATTCTAACCATGGGTATACTTGATTAATTTTCCAGTTTAGAATACACGCAAAAATAACAGCAAAAGAGAATTCAATTATTACCCATAAAATATATGATCCTGTATAATAAGCCAACGCTAATTGGATTAAAGTTTTTACAAGATTAGAAGTTTGGAAATAGCCTGTTATAATATAATTGCGTTGATCTGCCCCTAGTAAATTTTGGCGATAATTAATATAATATCCTATCAATGAAGAAAAAAGAAAAGAGAAATATGTAAAATATATAACTCCTAGATGGAAACCTGTATTCGGGAAAATAAAAGGCAAAAAACAAGCCAATATAAGTCCTAAAACGAGAATAATATTGCCAATGACACGATATAAGTATCCCATTACAGATATTATCTCATTTATCTTTTTTCTATCATCATCAAATATAGGTTTATATAAAACATACCCTATAGCCGAACCTATTCCCAACTCTGCTAAATTCAAAAAACCAAGAAGATTATTTAACGTCCCTATCAACCCTACAAAATCGACTCCTAAGCATTCTAAAAATATCTTTCGAGAAAAGAACGACAATATGAGTATCAGAAAATAGAATATCATATTGACACGCGCATTGAGCAGGGTCTTCTTAACACGAGATTCGGTGGGTTGAGACATATATCAGAAATGCTGCGGAGCAGCGGTTTATTGCGACAAGTCGCAGGTTAATATGGCGAAGCTATGGTTAATAGCAGCAGAGCTGCTGGTTAATGTGGCTTTGCTACGGTTAATCGCAATCGGAGATTGCTGGTTAATGCTGCGGGGCAGCGGTTAATATGCCTGCGGCAAAGACGATAACGAGGACGAAAATTGTTTAGAGTTTAGGGTTTAGAGTTTAGAGTTATATCCACCCCCTCCGTCGCATTGCTCCTCGTCCCACCTGTCTCAGGGGGACAAAGTAGAGATAACGAAGACGATAACGAGGACGAGGAGGAAACTAAGGGTCAGCGGATATTCCCGGTTGGTATAACCATATTCAAGAATAAAGAGTTGCCAGTCTATACATAAAGAACTTGATATCGCCCACACCTCTGAATTGAGTTCTGAAAGCCTTTATTTTTGCATTGAATGACTCGGCAGATGCATTGGTCAGCCTGT
>JAFYVX010000237.1 GCA_017558255.1 Bacteroidaceae bacterium | reverse complement strand
GGAGGAAGTCCTGGTCGATGATCATTGCCTCGTCGTCGCCCTTGTCGGCCAAGCGCATCTGCTCGCGGAAGCGCTCTTCCTGGTCGATGGGGTCGTTCAACTCGGAGTATGCATTTGCCAGCTCCTTACCGTTTACCATCAACTCGAAGCGCTCGGTCAGACCGGGCTTGGTGCGGTGCTTCTTGGTAAGGGGAGACATCTCGATGGGATAGTCGGTGATGAAGGTAGGCTGGATGAAAGTGCCCTCGCAGGTCTCGCCGAAGATTTCGTCTATCAGTTTGCCCTTGCCCATGGTGGAGTCAACCTCCACACCGCACTTCTTAGCCACCTCGCGCATCTCGTCCTCGCTCATACCCTCCAGGTCGTAGCCTGTCTTCTCCTTGATGGCCTCAAGGATGGGCAGACGACGGAATGGAGCCTTGAAGGAGATGACCTTGCCGTCAATCTCTGTCTCTGGCTTGCCGTTTACGGCTATACAGATGCGTTCAAGAACCTTCTCGGTGAATGACATCATCCAGTTGTAGTCCTTGTACTGTACGTAAAGTTCCATACAGGTGAACTCGGGGTTGTGGTTCTTGTCCATACCCTCGTTGCGGAAGTTCTTGCCAATTTCATATACACCCTCGAAGCCGCCCACTATGAGACGCTTCAGGTACAACTCTGTGGCAATACGGCAATAGAGGTCGATGTCCAGACTGTTGTGGTGTGTGATAAATGGGCGTGCGCTTGCACCACCGGCAATGCTCTGCAGGATGGGGGTCTCCACCTCGGTATAACCGGCCTCGTCCAGACACTGGCGCAGGGTGCTGATTACCTTTGTGCGCTTCAGGAAGGTCTCCTTCACACCCTCGTTTACGATAAGGTCAACGTAGCGCTGGCGGAAACGTAGTTCGGGGTCAGAAAATGCGTCAAACACATTACCCTCGGAGTCGGTCTTTACAACGGGAAGGGGGCGCAGGCTCTTTGCCAATACGGTCAGTTCCATACAATGGATGCTGATCTCACCGGTCTTTGTGCGGAACACATAACCCTTCACGCCGATGAAGTCGCCAAGGTCCAGCAACTTCTTGAACACGGTGTTGTACATCGTCATGTCCTCGGCATTGGGACAAAGAGCATCGCGGGTTACATACACCTGAATACGCCCCTTGCTGTCCATCAGCTCCACGAAACTTGCCTTGCCCATAATGCGGCGGCTCATCATACGGCCGGCCACGCACACCATGCGACTGTTCTCGGGAGTGGCAGGTGTGGGAACTTCCTCGCCCTGCTCGTTGGTCATTGTGGGCAGGTCAACAAACTCTGCCTTGATATCTGTAGAGAAAGCATCGGTGGGATACTCTGCTGCGGGATATGGGTCGATGCCCAGGTCACGCATCTGCTGAAGATTGCCACGACGAACTATTTCCTGTTCACTCAATTCTTGTACACTCATATTATAATATTGTTAAATTTCACGCGCAAAGGTACGAATAAGCGAGCGAAATCCCAAATTTATTTGAGGATTTCCGAGCGAAAGTACCTTAGACCGACATGTCAAAGGTACGAATAAGCGAGCGAAATCCCAAATTTATTTAAGGATTTCCGAGCGAAAGTACCTTAGACATAATGTCAAGGATGCAAAAAAAAGTCCTAAATACTCTCTACGAATCATTAAATAATATTACCTTTGTGCTAACATTGTATATAAACACATGCAAATTATGAAACTAAAGTACATTGCATTGGCCCTTTTGGCCACAGGTTTTTCTATTGTTACCAAGGCTCAGCTTGCCATGAACGAGGAGTACCAGGATGGTTATGACCACTCCTTGCAGAACTACATTACTGAGAAAGTTGCCCAGTACAAGGACAAGCAGGAAGTGAAGGTGCAGGACGGCAAGAAGAAGTGGAAGATTTCCGACTATGTTACCGTACCCAAGTTTGGCGGTTACATCGTTTCCACTTATAAATATAATAGCCAGGAGGGCAAGAACGGAGGTGATGGTTTCGGCTTGCGCTATCTGCGTTTGTATCTTGACGGCACGGTGTTCAAGGATTTCAAGTACCGTGTGCAGATGAATGTCTCTGGCGAACCAGGTACTACGAGCAGCGCCCGCGTGATAGACGCTTTCGTGTCATGGCAGAAGTGGGCGCCTCTGGGCATCAAGATGGGTGAGTTCAAGCGCTGCTTCACCTTCGAGAACCCCATGAACCCATGGGACATCGCTTCGGGCGACTACACCCAGCTTACCAAGAACTTTGCCGGCATGAGCGGCGATTTCTACAAGGGTGGTACAAACAGCGGTGGTCGCGACCTCGGTATACAGGTTTATGGCGATGCTTTCAAGGTGGGCAATACCCAACACTATCTTCTCCATTACCAGGCTGGTGTCTACAATGGTCAGGGCATCAATACCTCCGACAAGGATGCCGAGAAGGACTATATCGCCACCGTTCAGGTTCAACCCGTCAAGGGACTTTACATCGGTGTGTTCGGATGGAGTGGTTCTTTCTTTGATGGAAACCAGAGTAACTACTTCAAGCGCTGGGCTGCAGGTGTAAGTTATGAAGGTGTTATTTCCGCTCGCGCCGAGTATGCACGCAACATTTATGCTCAGGATTATGGTGTTAAGAATGTCGGTCAGAAGTCAGATGCTTGGTACATTCGTATGGGTATTCCCACATGGCGTTGGCTTCGTGTAAACCTCGGTTATGATGCCTATCGTTCGGACATGTCCACTTGGACCTCATTGAATTCTATCTACACCTTAGGTCTTCAGGCTCGTCCTCACAAGAATCTTCAGTTCCAACTCCAGTGGAACTATTGCCACAACAATTCAAATGCCTCCAATGTAGACAAGGACTACCACCAACTCTGGGCACAGGCGTATATCAGATTCTAAAGTAGAAACAGTAGTAAGAAACTGACAAACAATAATATCCGCAACTTTTTGAAGGGTTGCGGATATTATTGTTTTTGTGTCTATAACATTGTTGCCTTGTTGAGTAGGTAATAATCCAGTATAGTCATTGCCGTCATGGCTTCTACCACAGGAACGGCACGGGGGAGCACG
Source organism: Bacteroidaceae bacterium (assembly GCA_017558255.1). GTDB lineage: Bacteria > Bacteroidota > Bacteroidia > Bacteroidales > Bacteroidaceae > Physcousia. The sequence continues at coordinate 9,341 of JAFYVX010000237.1, read as the reverse complement.
CATGCATCGTGGCGGCCACGGGCTTTCAGGGTGGTGGCTTGGCCATCCTCGGTGACGGTGGCTTGTTCCATCAGGAGGGTGGCAACGGGTTTGAAAGCCACACGGAAATAGATGTCCTGACCGTTGGATATACCGCCTTGTATGCCACCGCTACGGTTTGTCTCGGTGGTGATACCACCTTGTCCGTCAGGGATGAAAATGTCGTTCTGCTGGCTACCTCTGAGTTCCATGCCAGAGAATCCCATGCCATACTCAAAACCCTTCACGGCATTTATGCTAAGCATGGCACTTCCCAATGTGGCATGCAGTTTGCCAAAGCAGGGCTCGCCTAAGCCGACAGGACAGCCTTTTATCACGCAGGTGATTATGCCGCCAATAGTATCGCCCTTTCCCTTTACCTCCATTATGAGGTCAGCCATACGTTGTGCTGTGTCAGGGTCGGGGCAACGGACGGCATTTTCTTCTATGCGTCCGAGGTCATAGTCATTATATGTGCCAGGCAATGCTATGTCGCCCACCTGCGAGGTGTAGGCGCATACGCTGATGCCCAACTGACGCAACGCCAACATAGCAAAGGCACCGCCCACAACACGGCTTGTTGTCTCGCGTGCCGAAGAGCGTCCTCCGCCACGATGGTCGCGAATGCCATACTTGGAGGTATAGGTATAGTCGGCATGAGATGGACGGAATAGGTGTCGCATATTCTCGTAGTCGGAACTATGCTGATTGGTATTCCTTACCATAAAGCCTATGGGGCAACCAGTGGTGCGACCTTCAAAGACTCCGCTTAGGATTTCCACACGGTCTTCCTCCTTGCGTGCCGTAGTGAGACGGCTTTGCCCGGGACGACGGCGTGCCAGTTCGCCCTGGATAAAGTCCATGTCCACGGCAATGCCGGCAGGCATGCCGTCAATCACTCCTCCTACGGCCTCGCCATGGCTCTCGCCAAAGGTGCTAAGTCGGAAAATATTGCCGAAAGTGTTCACTTGTTAAACGGAAATGTGAAAACTGTTCTCTGTACTCTGTACTCTTCTTAATTGCAGCAGCAACCACCTTCGCCACAAGAACCACCGCAGTCTCCGCCACAGCCACCACAACCGCCCTGACTATTGAGGTAGTCCTGGATCTCCTGGTTGGTGGCAACACGGTTTTCTACTACAGAACCTTCAAATGTCAGTTCCTTACCGGCAAGGGGGTGGTTGAGGTCAACAACGACAACCTTTTCCTTTATCTCGGCAATGGTGCCGTTGAAGCGTTCGCCATCAGCATTCATCAGGGGAACAACAGCGCCTTCATAGATATGCTCGGTGTCCAGTTTGCCCTCAATGAAGAATGCCTCTACAGGTACTTCCTGCACTCCTTCGGGGATAAAGGGACCGTATGCTTCCTCCTCGCTGAGGGTAATCTTGAAGGTCTCGCCCTCCTGCATGGGATAGAGCTTGTTCTCCAGAGCCTCCAGCACCATACCCATGCCACTGATGAAGTGGAAGGGCATGTCGGGACGGGTTTCCTCGATCATTTCTATCTTCTTCTCCTCGCCCATGGGAGCGTAGAGCTTGTACTGAACTTTAATGTTGCGATTTTCCATATTATGTGTTTCTTTATTATACATTCTTCTGCAAATGTACAAAAATAATCATGAATTAGGGAAACCCTTGCATGTAAAAAGGCTTTCCATTCCCTTTTTGATGCTAAAATGCGACGTGCGGCATACGTGATAACCCTTTTTTCCTTATCTTTGTATGCTGATGAAATACCTTATTATAATAGCGGCACTGCTTGTGTCGGCAATGTGCAAGGCAGAGAGTGCTCTGCCTCCCAAAGTGAAGAATGAGTACAAGGAAGTTGTGCCCAATCCCAAACGTGAATTCCGTGGTGCTTGGATACAGTGTGTCAACAACCAATGGACTGGCATCGGTCGTGAACGGATGCAACAGACACTGACCATGCAACTGGACGAATTGAAGCGTTGTGGTATCAATGCCATCATGTTTCAGGTGCGTGCCGAGGCAGATGCCTTGTACGAGAGCAAGATGGAGCCCTGGAGCCGTTACTTGACAGCCGAGCAGGGACGTGCTCCCGAACCTTATTGGGACCCTTTGGCATGGATGGTGGAGGAGTGTCACCGCCGTGGTATGGAATGCCATGCATGGATAAATCCTTATCGTGCCAAGACGAAGGGTACTAATGCCTTGTCGGCCAGTCATCCCTATTTCAAAAATCCAGAGCGATTCTTCCACTACGATGGTCTTATGCTCTTCGATCCCGGTCAGCCGGAGAACCGCGACTATATCTGTAGTGTGGCAATGGACATTGTGGAGAGGTACGACGTTGACGGTCTGCACATAGACGACTATTTCTATCCATACCCTGCCAACGGACTTGCCATTCCCGACGATGCATCGTACGAGAAGTATGGCAACGGAATGTCGCGCGACGATTGGAGGCGCGACAACGTGAACAAGTTTATCAAGCAACTCAACGAATCTGTCAAGAGCGTTAAACCCTGGTGTAAGTTCGGTGTAAGCCCCTTCGGCATATATCGCAACAAGAAGAACGACCCAATGGGCTCCGAAACCAATGGATTGCAGAACTATGACGACCTGTATGCCGACGTTCTCGAATGGGTGCGTCAGGGTTGGGTGGATTACAATATCCCCCAGATATATTGGCAGATAGGACATCCCACCGCCGACTACGAAACTCTCATCCGATGGTGGAGTGAGAATGCCGGTGCCAGACACTTGTACATCGGTCAGGATGTGGAACGCACTGTCAAGTACAATGATTTGCAGAATGCCAACGAGCATCAGATGAAGGCAAAATACACGCTTCAGCGTTCTCTGCCAGGTGTTGAGGGCAGTTGCCAATGGTATGCCAAGGCCGTTGTGGACAATACCGGCAATTATGCCACTATGCTTAAGGAGGAATACCATAAATATCCAGCTTTGGCTCCACTGATGCCATGGATAGATAATGTAGCCCCCAAGAAGGTGCGCAAACCTGCTATTATAGCCACCAAGGATGGTCCCACGCTTTTCTGGACAGCACCTAAAGCCAAGACTCCTATGGATCAGGCAGTATGGTATGCCGTTTATCGTTTTCGCAAGGGTGAAAAGCAGAATCTGGACGATGCTTCCAAACTGGTACACATTACTCGCAATACATTCTATAACCTGCCAAACGATGCCTTGGGGCATGTCTACGTAATCACTGCCCTCGACCATATGCAGAACGAGAGCAAGGGTGTGAAGGTAAAGTTGTAGTTTTTTTACCATGGAAAACATAAAGATAAAAGGTGCAAGGGTCAACAACCTGAAGAACATAGACGTGGAGATACCGCGCGACAAACTGATTGTCGTAACAGGTGTGTCAGGTTCCGGCAAGTCAAGTCTTGCCTTCGACACCCTGTATGCAGAAGGCCAGCGTCGATATGTGGAAAGTCTCTCTAGTTATGCACGCCAGTTTCTGGGGCGCATGGGAAAGCCTGAATGCGACTACATCAAGGGCATACCACCTGCCATAGCCATAGAGCAGAAGGTGAGCAGCCGTAATCCTCGTTCCACAGTGGGTACGAGTACTGAAATATACGAATACATGCGCATGCTCTTTGCCCGAGTAGGGCGTACCTATAGTCCAGTCAGTGGCGAGGAGGTGAAGAAGCAGGGCGTGGAGGACGTTATAAGGTGTGCGGCATCGTACACACCAGGTACACGCTTCGTGGTACTGGCTCCCATGCATCTTTGCAGGGAGAACGGCACGGCAGATGTGCGTGACTGTTTGAAGAAGTATCTGCAACAGGGTTTTGTCCGCATAGAGGTGGACGGACAAATAACTACTATTGACGAGTATCTTGCTACGGAGAGCAAATCTCTCCCTTCGGAGGTATATCTGGTTATCGACAGACTCTCGGTGCGCGACGACAACGACTCCATCTCCCGTCTTACCGATAGTGTGGAAACAGCATTCTATGAGGGTGTGGGAGAGATGATGCTTAGGTTCTTGCCTGCCGGCATACTCCATAGGTTCAACTCACGTTTCGAGGCAGATGGTATCGTCTTCCAGGAACCTACCGACCAACTCTTTGCCTTCAACTCCCCACTGGGAGCATGCCCCGAGTGCGAAGGTTTCGGCAAGATTATGGGAATAGATGAGCGTCTGGTGATACCCAATTCTGCTCTTTCCCTCTACGAAGGTTGCGTGCAGTGTTGGCGAGGCGAGAAGATGAGCGAATGGAAGACATGGTTCATCCGTTTCAATTCCGAGCGTGGCTTCCCTGTACACAAACCTTACTACGAACTCACACAGGCCGAGAAGGATTGGCTATGGCACGGCAAACCCAGCGACAAGGCCCTATCCGAATGGACACTTTTCCCCGAGGAACAGGAGTGGGGACTTATCTCCATCGACGCTTTCTTCGAGATGCTCAAGGCTGGTCAGTACAAGATACAGAACCGTGTGATGCTTTCCCGATACAGAGGAAAGACAACATGTCCCAAGTGCCTTGGCCGCCGTTTGAAACCCGAGGCGAACTATGTTCGTCTGGCAGGACACACAATATCCGAATTGGTGGAATGGCCAATCTCCAAACTTGCCGAATGGTTTGCCAAGGACCTGACAAAGGACTTGACAGAGAATGAACAGAAGATAGCCATGCGTCTGCTCGTTGAGATAAGGTCCAGACTTCAGTTCCTGATGGATGTTGGGTTGCCTTATCTTACCTTGAACCGCTTGTCCAACTCCTTGTCTGGTGGCGAAAGCCAGCGCATCAATCTTGCCACCTCGCTTGGTTCGGCTCTCGTGGGTAGTCTTTATATCTTGGATGAACCTTCCATAGGTTTGCACTCGCGCGATACGGAAAGGCTTATAAAAGTGTTGTTGCAATTGAGAGACTTGGGCAACACCGTCATTGTCGTTGAGCACGACGAGGAGATAATGCGTGCTGCCGACTGGATTATAGACATAGGTCCCGAAGCAGGACGTTTAGGCGGAGAGGTCGTTTATAACGGAAATCTGCGAGTAAGCGAGAGCAATCAAACTTGTTTGAATTGCCGAGCGGGAGCAGATTCAAGACCGCAAAGCGGGATTAAAACGGAAAACGGAAAACTATCCACCCCCTCCCCCCTTCGGGGTACTCCCCCTGTCTCAGGGGTAGAGTCAGTTACAACTGGACCTACCGCGCCAGCAGACTGTCCCCCTGAGACAGGGTGGACGAGCGAAGCGGAGGGGGTGGATAAAACCGTTCACCGTTCACCGCTCACCGCTCACCGCTCACCGCTCACCGCTCTAAAATCCCACACCCTTGATTTCCTTTCCGGCAAGGATGTTATTCCAGTGCCCGAGGGTCGTAGGAAATGGAACCGTTATATAGAAATACGTGGTGCTCGTGCCAATAACCTTAAGGGCATAGACGTGCGTTTCCCCCTGAACGTGATGACCTGCGTGACTGGTGTCAGTGGTTCTGGTAAATCAAGTCTGGTACGCGACATCCTGTTCAATGCCATCAAACGAAATCTTGATGAGGTTGGGGAACGTCCAGGCGAGTTTGCCGCTCTTGAAGGCGATACCAATGCCATACAGGCAATAGAGTTTGTTGACCAGAATCCCATAGGCAAGAGTTCGCGCTCCAATCCCGTTACCTACGTTAAGGCTTGGGATGAAATCCGTAAGCTCTATGCCCAGCAGGCACTGTCCCAACAGATGGGCTTCACGGCGGCATATTTCAGTTTCAATGCCTCAGGCGGCAGGTGCGAGGAGTGCAATGGCGAAGGAACTGTTACTGTGGAGATGCAGTTCATGGCCGACCTTGTCCTTGAATGCGAGTCGTGCCACGGCAAACGATTCAAGCAAGAGATTCTGGAAGTGCGTTTCCACGAAAAGAATGTGTACGACATTCTGGACATGACCATAAACCAAGCCATAGAGTTCTTTACAGAGTGGAACGAGAAGAAGATAGTCAAACTTTTGAAATCCTTGCAGGATGTAGGACTTGGCTACATCAAGCTTGGACAGTCAAGCAGCACCCTTTCGGGTGGCGAGAACCAACGTGTAAAGCTTGCGTACTATCTTGGTATGGACAAGCATGTACCCACTATGTTTATCTTCGACGAACCCACCACTGGTCTGCATTTCCACGATATAAAGAAGCTCCTTGCCTCCTTCGATGCTCTATTGAAGAAAGGCCACACGCTTGTTATCATAGAGCACAATCTGGATGTTATCAAGTGTGCTGACCATGTTTTGGATATTGGACCTGAAGGTGGCGAAAAGGGTGGCAACCTTGTTGCATTTGGCACTCCGGAAGAGATTGTTCAGTGTAAGCAGAGTTATACAGGTCGTTTCCTAAAGGAGAAGTTGATGCGATAGTTTATCGGCAGATTTCTGGTAACAACAATATAAAGCAATGACCGAAGTCCCAGTAATAGGGCTTCGGTCATTGCTTTATGTGTTATGTTTAGTTCCGGGAGATTGTCTCCCAGAACCAAACTTGTATTACTGCTGACGGTAGCTATAGTCGGGGAGGGGCAGATACCAGTTCTTGATATCGCTTGCCAGACCAGCAGCCCATGCTTTTGCAGATTCGCTACGTGCACCAATCTTCTCTGCCATGAACTGACCGGGATTAGCCTTACGGTTAGCCACACGCATCAGGTCGAAGAAGCGGTTACCCTCGAATGCCAGTTCCAGACCAGCCTCGTCCAGAATCAACTCCTCAATTGCTTCGATAACGTCAGCCTGATTAGCCTCATCGTAGATCTGGGCCTTTGTCAGAGTAGCCTTGCCTGCAGCCTTGAGCTTCAGGTTGATCTGGTCAACAAAGTTGTACACACTTCTCTTTTCGTTATACTTCAGCAGACCGCAACCCTTCTGATGGATACCACGAGAGATGTACTCATTGGCAGTTGTAGTAACGGGATAGTTGCTTAATGCTATGTGTGTATGCTCCAGAAGAGGGAAGTCCTCAATATAGTTGACACCCATCTGCTGCAAACTTGCAAACTGGTTCTTATTGAAGTCCAGCCAAATCTTGCCCTTAGAGTTTTCCCACTCCTTGCGGCTGATATAGTCGCAGACAATTGATGAACCATCGGGCTGGAAGTTGGCATATTCAATTATGTCAGTCTTTAGGCGTTCGTTGAGGTGTGCGAAGAGTTGATCTTCTGGGATAGTGTCGAAATGTGATTTGCCTTCTGTTAAAACAGCCAGAAGGAATTTGTCCATATCCTCATTGTATTGGTTGCTGTCGTAATCAGGACTGGTTACTACGCATTCATCCATTTCTTCCCAATTGCTGGGTAGGATAAGGGTGGTATCCTTCTGGTTACCATCGGCATCAGTATAGGTGCTCGTACATTCAAAATGTAGGCGGGCAGTTTTAATGGCAAAGTGTTCTATCTGGCTGGGCAACCATGTGCTGTTCTGTGTCAGACCATTCTTCAGGATAGCGAAAGCATAACCGGGATAACCTGCACGGTTCAGAGCCTCAGCAAAGCGCAGCCAGATCATGCTCTTGCGGTATACCATGGGGAATACGGTGCTGAACTTAACTTCAGGATTCTGCTTGATGATGTAACGCTCAGTCTTGGTCTCATCCACATAGTAGTCACCAGAAGTGAAGCGGCTGATGTAGCCCTGACCATGACCACATGTAACACCACGTGCATCACCAACAGAGTCAAGAACAACGAGGTCTGTCAAGGTCTCGTCATCAATGTTTTCAAACTTAGTAGCATGGTAGACCTCAAACTTCTGTGAGAGACGCAGAGTGTCATAACCTGCGCTGGGACCCAACTGACGCTCCCAGTTCTGGCTCAGAGTAATGCTTGCTGTAGTTGTAGAGTCGCTGCCTGTGTTCTGGCGGATAGTTGCATCAAAACCAAAGAGGTCGTTTACGCCACGCTGAACAATACCCCAAAGTGAGCTTGTGCTGGAAGGAATCGCAGTAACGCTCTCATTCTTCTTGTTTGTCTCGCCGGTCTCATTCCATGGATAACCTTTGATGACCGCTATGGGAGTATGTTCACCAAGGGGCAGGTATGCATAAGAGTAGTAGTCTGCAGGCAGAGCACCACCATACTTGCCATCAAGGAATTCATAGTAGTATGCAGCAGCCTTCTCGTACTGGTTGCCCATCAGATACAGGTCGGCAAGTACTACAGATGTGGGGAACATAGCCTTGGTAGAGTGACAAACGGTTGTCTTGTAACCATACTTGAAGTACTGAGGAAAGCCCCACTGCTCTTCAATCTGGTATGCACGCTGCAGCTTAGCCTCCAGCTTTTCCCACAGGTTGAGTGCATTTACGCGGTTATCAGGATTCTTTGAGTCGAAGCCAAGAATCTGTTCGGTAGACTGCATGGGCTCCAGATAGAAGGGAACCTCACCATAGTTTACGACCAATTGCATATAGGTCCAGGCACGGATGGCCTCCACCTGTGCATACTCACGGATCATGTACTTTTCGCCGTCGGCCTTCTCCATCAGAGTATCAGCCTTGGCAAGGTAGGCGTTACATGAGTTAATTACATGATAGTAGTCGCTTACCTTCAGATAGCGGTTTGCTCCGTCACGGAAACCTTCGGTATCGCCATTCAGACCGAAGCTGAGGATTGCATTAATGCTGTCGGTGGTAAATTCACCGCCATCAATAAGGTCACCACGGCATTCGCCGAGGACAACATATCTTTCACCGATATGCTGAAGGCTCTGGATGATACCCCAGTATGAATACAGGGTATCACTTCCTACTTCGTAAGAGTGACGATTGCTCTCAGATGACAGCATATCTTCACAAGAGGTGGTGGCCATGCTCAGCCCCAAGAAGAGGCTGAGTATGGTTATAATAGATTTGTTCTTCATATTGTTTATTACAGGTTAAGTGATACACCAAAGTTGAAACTGCGACCGCTGGGGATACGGCCAGCATCGATGCCCTGATACAAGGTGCCATTCTGAGCGCTGGTTTCGGGATCGGTACCCAGATACCTGGTCAGGCAGAATACATCGTTAGCTTCGCCCCAAACCTTGATACCCTGAAGCCAACTGTTGTGGTAGGGCACCTTGTAGGTAAGACGGATGTTCTTTAGCTTCAGGTAACTGCCATCCTCAATCCAGCGGCTGCTCATACGGTCGTTCTCTACATAGCCCAGATTGTTGGTGTAGCATGCACGAGGTATATCGGTAGCCTGACCCTCGTATGACCAACGGCGAGCCATTGCTGCACTCTGGTTGTAGGTGGTGTTACCAGCTTCCAGGCGTGAGCGCTGATAGTTGTAGATGTCGTTACCCAGGCTGTACTTGAAGATCACGTCCAGACGCAGATCCTTCCAGGTCAGGTTGGT
>JAFYVX010000236.1 GCA_017558255.1 Bacteroidaceae bacterium | reverse complement strand
GGCTACGACCACTTCGCCACCATGCACATACTCAATTCCAAGAAGGGTACGTTCTTCATCGGCGACACCCTCATCAACCGTCATCCCGGTACCAACACCCTGGTGGATGTGGCACGACTGATGGAGGGTGCCGTACGCGTCTTCAACCACGAGCCCGTAATGGCCATGGCAAGCTACTCCAACTTCGGTTCCGATTCCGTAGGTTCTCCTGCCGAGGTGCACGAAGCCGTGCGCATCCTCCAGGAAGAGGACTCTACACGTCTCATCGATGGCGAGATGCAGATTAACATAGCCCTTGACAAGGAACTGCGCGACCGCAAGTACCCCTTCACCCGCCTTCGTGGCAAGGACGTGAACACCCTTGTGTTCCCCAACCTCTCCAGCGCCAACGTGGCCAGCAAGCTCATCCAGTACATGTCGCCCGAAGTGGAGGTTATCGGTCCCCTGCAGATAGGTCTGAACAAGCCCATTCACTTTACCGACTTCGAAAGCAGCGTTCGCGACATCGTCACCATCACCGCCGTAGCGGCCATCGACGCCATCGTATCCAAGCGCAAGTGCACCGAAAACTGCCTGATCTGATTGAACGGTGAGCGGATGAGCGGTGAGCGGTGAGCGAAAACTCAAAGTATTCAGTCATATATAGAGCGCCAGCGGGACATCACCGCTGGCGCTCAAAACATTTAACATTAACGTGAGTTCGGACCAGTAAAAGTCATTACTGTGCTTTGGCGTCCAGGTAGCTATCCTTGAAACCAAGGAAATAAAGGACACCGTCCAGGCCTATGGTGTTGATGGATTGTCTGGCATTTGCCACCACGCGCGGTTTGGCATGGAAGGCAATACCCAAACCTGCAGCGGCAAGCATGGGGAGGTCGTTGGCACCATCGCCCACGGCAATGGTCTGTTCCATGTCCACCTTTTCCACCTGTGCTATCAAGCGTAGCAGTTCGGCCTTGCGCTTTCCGTCTACCACCTCGCCAACGAAATTACCGGTAAGGTGACCTGTTTCGTCAACCTCCAGTTCGTTGGCATAGACATAGTCTATACCGTACTTTCTCTGGATGTATTCTCCGAAATATGTGAAACCGCCCGACAAGATGGCAATCTTGTAACCGTAACTCTTGAGCACATACATGAGGCGGTCCACTCCTTCGGTGAAAGGAAGGTTCTCTGCTATATCCTGCATGACGCTGACATCGAGTCCTTTCAGAAGCTGACACCTGCGTCGGAAGGATTCCTTGAACTCAATCTCTCCGCGCATGGCCTGTTCGGTGATTGCCGCTACCTGGTCGTACACACCATGGCGGCGTGCAAGTTCGTCGATAACCTCTGCCTGAATAAGTGTGGAATCCATATCGAAGCAAATGAGACGGCGCATGCGGCGGTACATGTTGTCGCGCTGGAAGGAGCAGTCTATCTCCATCTCTGCGCTCAGTTGCAGGAGGTCGGCCTGCATCTGTTCCCTGTCGTGGGGGGTGCCTCGGAGCGAAAACTGGATGCATGCCCTTGTCTTCTCGACCGGATGCTCTATGCTCTGACGTCCCGACATGCGCCTTACGGCATCTATGTTGAGACCCTGCTTCACTATCAGGTGCGTTACGGCACTTATCTGCCTTGCTTCGAGACGGCGTCCGAGGATTGTAAGTATGTATCTGTTCTTGCCCTGACGAGAGACCCATGCCTCGTATTCCTCCATGGTGACGGGGGCAAACTTGATATTGAATCCCATCTCGCTGGTCTTGAAAAGGAGGTCCTTCATTACGGGTCCGCTACGCTGCTCGTCTACTCTGATAAGTATGCCCAGACTGAGTGTGGAATGTATTACAGCCTGTCCTATATCCTGAATGTGTACATCGTGAACAGACAAGATATCCATGATATCTGCCGTCAGTCCCGGACGGTCTACGCCTGTAATGCGCACAAGCATCAGTTCCTCGTTTTTCATAGCGTGTCGGTTTTTTTGGGGGGGAATTAGAAAATGTCGTTAAGAATGTGGGCAAGTCTGAGACCTCCCTTAAGGAGTTGCTGTTCTATGACGGGAATCCAGCGTGCCTGATAGTCATAGGAGAGCTTGGAATTGATGGGAGTACAGTTATACACCTCGGTGGCAACGGCAAAGGTTTCGCGTCCCCAGTCGTCCAAGGTACCCTGGCATATCTCCTTTTTCTGTTTCTTGCTGATGCAATCCACCTCGGTGGCCCACTCCTCGTAACTCCATTTGTGTCCGCCCTCCAGCACATCGGTATCCCAGATTCCATGAAGGTTCCTTTCCTTGCCAAAGAACTGCACGGTCCAACGGTTGCCTCCCAGGTCGGACTTATGTCCCATGTGCATGGGTTGGTGAAGGTCGCCCACCAGATGCACAAGCATCTTCAATGCCAGGCGCTTGCTCTCGGTAGAGGAGGTCTTGTCCTTGAGCACCTGTATCTGGGATTGTATGGCGGTAACCACATCGCCATTGGGTTCCAGTTCCGCTTGCTCATAGGCCACGCCGGCATCGATGTTCTTGTAGTGCCAGGTCTTGGTGTAGGCATACTCGGGTGTGTGGCTGGCATTGTCCAGCCAATTGCTCCAGTACACCATGCTCTTGCCCTGGAGCAGGCGTCGTACTGCCTTGCGTGCACCGCGGTCCAGATGTCGCTCGGCTATCTCACATGTCACGTCATGTCCTTTCTGCCCCCATGCAAGGAGGTCGGAAACGGAAGCGAACAATATCGCAAAAAGGAGGGATATACCGTATATACTCTTCATAAAGCAAAGCCTGTTATCTTGAAATTATTGTCTTTGATGTCTTGCCCGTTACAGTGTTTCTTATCACGTAGATTCCTTCGGGCAGATTGCGCAGATTGCCATCCTTGCAGATTGCCACCATTCTACCGTCAAGCGAGTAAACCGCCAATGATGCATCGGCAACCTCGTTTGACGAAAATGCCTGCTCAATACCAGTCGGCTCGCCACCCATGAAGGAGAACGATACCGTCATGCTGGTGTTATTGAATGCAATATCTGTGATGGGCTTGTGCATAAGGTATGTCCCATCCGTATTGGGTGTGTGCAGAATTGCGGCAGGTGCAATGCGGTCGCCCTCGGTTCGTTCCTCGTCGGTAAGCGAGTTGTTACCCTTCAGACCGAAATATGCCAGTACCGACTCCTTGTTGCTCAATGGCCACATATGTCCACGCATCTCCGACAAGTACCTTTGAGGTTCATCCATCAGATTGTCGCAGATCTCAAAATGTCCGTTGGCTGGAATGATGGTCATGCGCTGACGTTTTATGTCGGTGTTCACCCTGTTTCCGCTCCATTTGGAAGCATCGTAATCCACATGGTAAATCATCATGCCGTTGCCAAATGCCGTGCAGAGCGAACGGCTCAATGGGTCGTTGGCATTGCGATTCTCCAGAATGTAATACTCATCACGGTTTCCGTCGTTATAGATGACATAGGCCGAACCGCCATCTGCCAGGGACTTCATGGCAGGCACATGGGTAGGTTCCGAGAGTTCCACGAGCGTGGTCCATCCCATGAAGTGGCGCTCGTAGGCGGTATATGGCGTAGGGGTGTAACCGTTGCCAAAATATTCGCCCAAGTCCATCACACTCCAATAGTCCATACCAGATGCCTTGTAGTTGATGTCGTAGAAGTCGGGCAAACCCAGCATGTGCGAGATTTCGTGCACGAAGAGACCTATGCCATTCAATTTGGCTTCGTTCTGTCCTCCCTGGTCTGTATTGTCCATGCCCAGCAACTCGGGGCCTACAAGTGCCGAGGCATAGAATATGCCGCTTCTGGACACGGTACCGGTCCAGCAGGCTGGGTGCATACCATCATCATCGCCAACATTGGCACCGCATCCTGTAAACACAATCACAACGCCGTCTATCATACCATCTGCGTCGGTATCCAGTTCCTCTACCCTATCCTTTATCTGGCTGGCAAGCGAGTCAAGGGCCTCGTTGCGGAAGGTAGTACGACGGCTGGCACCCTGTGCATCTCCATAGTAACTGCGTTCCTTGGAAAGTGTTACGGGTTCGGTAATGACAAACTCCGGTGTAAACTTACCATCGCTCATAATCCTGAAATAATCGCTCAAGGAATAGGTATTGTCACCTGCTCCTACGCCGTTGCCGTTGAAAAAGGTATTGAAAACCTCCTTCACTCCTTCCTTGTCAGCAGCAACGGAATATGGCACATCGGGAAACTGAGCCAGACATACTACTATCCTTGGCGAACCGATAGAAGAGAGCGGAGCATCGCCTTGAACGGAAGCAGTGCGCTGGATGGAGCGCGTATGTGCATCCTCGTCCGTCTGTACGCATAGTTTGCGTGTAATCGGCACAGTGGGTAGCCCTTCAATGGGAGTGTCTGCGAACTGGGCAAAAGCATGCATGCTGAACACCATGCCTAATATTGCAAAAATACGTCTCATAATCCTATAATATAAATAATGTATAGTAAACTTAATGCTTGATTTCATGCACAAAGTTAATATTTTTGCTTACCATCAGCAAAAAAACAGCAAGAAAATTTCCACATTTGAAAAAAACGCACTACTTTTGCATCGCAATAAAGCCTAACGGGGGATTAGCTCAGCTGGCTAGAGCGCTTGCATGGCATGCAAGAGGTCATCGGTTCGAGCCCGATATTCTCCACAAAGAAAGCGAATCAGTTACGATTCGCTTTCTTTTTGTTATCCAGTCAGGAGCGACCTCCACGCTCTATCATCATACGTATCTTGTCGTTGAATGCATCGGCCTGCATCAACTGCTCTATGCCGAGGTGCATGCGATAGCGCCAATAGTGGTTGGGATTGGCAGGCACATTGATGCGTTCCTGCTCTATGTCAGCCGAACGAAGTTCCTCGTCCATCGACAACCAGTCCTGAAGAGATATCAGGCACAACATGGAAGGCGAGAACAGATGGCGTGCAATTACCTCCTCGCACAACCAGCCTGGCATAGACTCCGGAGCGCGACCGTCCTTCTGGAGCATTTCGTTGTAGAAAGCCTGACGTCGTTCCTCGTCCTCCTGCCACCATAGGCGCAGAGTGGGCATGTCGTGCGTAAAGATGGTAACAACAGACATATAGGGATTG
>JAFYVX010000235.1 GCA_017558255.1 Bacteroidaceae bacterium | reverse complement strand
TGCCTTGAGGGCTTCTACCTTCTTCTGCATCTGGTCGACCAGAGAGTTGCCCTTCTTGGAAGAGGCGGTGAGGAAACCGATGTTGTTCTCGTAGGTGCGAATCTCAGCCTGCAACTGCTCATAGATGCGCTGCATGCGCTGGCGGTCGCCACCTGCTGCTTCCTGTATCTTCTGGAAACGGCCTGCAGTGCGTGCCTGGATGCGTGCGCCACGGGCACGGTCGTACAACTGGTCGCAAACTTCACGGTACTGGGCATATGCCTGGTCCTTCTCCTTGAAGGGAACGTGGCCCACGGCATTCCACTTGGCCTGGAGTTCCTTCACCTCGTCCAGATTTACCTCGCCCTCTGTAGCAAGAAGTGCCTGGAGCTGTGCGGTGATTTCCTGTTTCTGCTTGAGGTTCTGTTTCTGGATGTCGCGCTCGCCGCTGTTGGCCTGCTTCTTGGCATCGAAGAAGGCATCGCATGCGGTGGTGAACTCCTTCCAGAGCTGGTCGCTATATTTGCGTGATACGGGACCAGTGGCCTTCCATTCCTTTTGCAGGGCTACCAGTGCGTCGGTTGTAGCGCGCCAATCGGTACTGGTGCTCAGTTCCTGTGCCTTGGCAACGAGAGCCTTCTTCTTTTCCAGATTCTCTGCCTGGCCATCCTTGATGTTCTTGTAGAACTCTGCCTTGCGGGTGAAGAACTGGTCGCAGGTCTGGCGGAAGCGTTCGAAGATGGTGCTGTTCTGCTTCTGTGGAGCGAAACCGATGGTGCGCCATTGTGTCTGGAGTTCCAGAACCTGCTTGGTGAGAGCATCCCACTCTATCTTCTTGCCTTCAGCCTCGGTTTGCTGGAGCAGTGCCTCGGCCTGCTCGCACAGGGCGGTCTTCTGTGCCAGATTCTCTGCCTCGCGAGCCTTGATGCCCTCGAAGTGGGCCTGATGGCGCTTGTTTATCTCTGTTGATGCGTTCTTGAAACGGGTCCAGAGGTCTTCACGCAGGTCGCGCTCCACGGGACCGGTCTCCTTCCACTGCTGGTGCAGGGCCTGAAGCTGGCCGAAGGCGCTGATAACGTCCTCCACAGCAAGCAGAGCCTCGGCCTTCTCGCAGAGGTCGGTCTTGATTTCCAGATTCTTGCGGAAGTCGTAGTCGCGCATCTCGTGGCCCAGCTTCAGCAGGTCGTAGAACTGCTCGGTGTAGAGCTGGTAGTTCTTCCAGATCTCTGTGCTCTGCTCGGCAGGAACGGCACCTATCTCCTTCCATGCCTGCTGCAGCTGCTTGAACTGGTCGAAGTTTGCCCCCACCTCCTCGGGAGTGGTGGTCAGCTGCTGGATCTGCTCCAGGATGGCAGTCTTGCGCTGGAGGTTGTCGGCGCGCTCCTCTTGGATGCGGAGCTGCTCGGCAGCACGGCGCTCGCGGATGGCCTGCATGGCCTGACGGAAGGTCTCTTCCTGGGGATCCATAACGGGAACATAGGTTGCGGGGTCGCCACCCTGTTCGATGTACTCCTGGCGTGCCTGCTGGAGCGCCTGGTTGTGATAACGGTAGAAGAGCTGCTTGAGCAGTTCCACATCGCCCTTCTCGGGGATGAGCTCGGCCTGTGCCAGTTCCTGTGCACGTGCCACAACCTCTTCTTTAGTGTTGAGCTGTATGTTTTCTATATTTTCCATAATTCTATTTTGAACGTTTAACGATGAGCGTTGAACGATTAACGTTGAAAGTTGAGTGTCTAATAAATAGTTTTCCGTTTTCCCCTTTCCGTTCCTCTAAATCCATTTCTTATGTCTGAAGAACCACCAGAAGAGCATGGTGATGCATACGGTCAGTATTATTGCCACGGGGAAGCCCCACCAGACGCTTTCCATGCCGTTGATGAGGTTCATGCCGAACAATGATGCTATGAGCGTGGGGAACATCATAATAATGGAGATGGACGTCAGCATCTTCATGACCTGCGACACGTTGTTGTTAATCAGGTTGGCATAGGTGTCCATGGTGGAGTCCAGAATGTTGGTGTAGATGCCTGCCGTTTCGCGGGCCTGGGCGAACTCGATGTTCACGTCCTCGATGAGGTCGGCATCCAGTTCGTCCACCTTCAGTTTGAACTTCAGTTTGGAGAGCAGTGTTTCGTTGCCACGTATGGAAGTGACGAAGTAGGTCAGCGAGTCTTGCAGGCGCGACAAGGCAATGAGGTCGGCATTGTCCACCTTGCGGTCCAGGTTGCGCTTGCTTTGGTCTATGAGCGACTGAATCTGCTTAAGGCGTTTCAGATACCACACAGCACTGCTCAGGAACAGGCGGAACACCATGTCCACTGAGTCGGTGAATCCCAGGCCTCGCCTCTGCTGGTATGTGACAAAGTCGATCATCATGTTGGTCTCGAAGTTGCAAACGGTGATGCACACGTCGTCCTTCATGATGATACCCAAGGGGATGGTGGTGTAGGGGGTGCGGGAGCGTACCTCCTTGACGTATGGGATACGCAGGATTATAAGAACCCAGCCCTCGTCGCGGTCGTAACGTGGCCGCTCGTCGGTATCGGCAATGTCGCCAAGGAAGTATTCCGGTATGCCCAGTGTCCTTTCCAGGAACTGGGTGTCTTCTTCATCGGGGCAGGTGACCTGAACCCAGCAGTTCGGTGCCCACTCCTCAATGGCCCGGAGTCCGTTTTGTGTATTCCAGAAGGTTCTCACTTCGTTATTTTTTAATGTCTATAAGACAAATTGCCTACAAATATACTAAAAAGTGCTAATAAATAAAGGCGTGGGAGTGTTTTTTTATAAAAGATGTGTCTTTTTGTGTGGGTGTTGCCCGAAAAATGTGGCGGCATGCCGCATGCCTGTGGTTTGTTATGCATTGTGCTGGCAATGCAAAGGCAGAGAAACATTGCTGTTCCTCTGCCCATTGTATGCTAATGCTGGAAAATCGATGTTTACCAATCCTGTGCCTTGGCGTACTCTTTGGTTGCCATTTTCCTGTCCAGCGTCTGTCGGCTGAAACATGGGAAGATGTAGTCTTTGCCATGTGTGGCGCCAACGTTGCCAAACCATGCGGAATAGTGTTGCTTTTCCTCCTTGGGATACCAGCCCATTACCCAGTTCATGTCGGGATTGCCACCAGCTACGTAGTCTTGATTGAAATACTTTAGGAAATTGGTATTGTCGTTGAATGGATACTTCCATTCTGTTCCCTGAGAGGAGGTTATCACCTTGTAGTCGCCGTTCCACTTGTGACACAGGCCAACTGCGGTGATATAGTTGTTGCGGTTTGAATTGGGACCTGCAAATTTCAGACAAACCCATTTCTCGTCAATGGCGGGATAGTTCATGCCATCCTGAGACGAATCTCCACGAGGCGTGTAACCAAATTCTTCTGCTTGCTTTTTCTGCAAGAATGCAATATTTTCGATGGGAAGACATGAATTCTCGTAGTCGAGAGCCACATACCAAAGCTGGTCGGTCTTATCATCTACTGAAAGGAAGTTATTGCTGGAGGTTTCTACCATCTTGCCCCACTCGTCGGAGTCGTGGAAGTTCTTGTTCAGTACCAATGGAACATAGTTGCGCACAACGCCATCAGCGCCTTCAAACTGTCGGTCAGTAGCAGGCTCCTTGTGTCCGTTTTCGCCTCTTACCATCATGAAATCGGCTACGACAAGACGGTTATCTGTGGTGTCGGCGTTTTCTTTGATGTACCTGTTGAGATTTTCTTTCAACGCATCTCGGCGAGCCTTGTCGGCAGCAAGGTACCACAGGGGAATCAGGCAGCACATGTTCTCAACGGGACTATAGGACACGAGTGCAAGGTTGGAGTTTTCGTCGGCTATGCTTGCACTCCAACTGTCGAAGTCGCCAGACTCATTGCCACCACGTACTTCAAATTTGTACTCTTCCTCGCTTGTTTCCTGAAGGTCGGAGTTTGAAGTCTGTACGTTACCATCTAATGTGCCACCTTGCATGGCCTGTGCCTGCAGGTACGAGTCCATCCAGTTCTTGGCTTCGCCCTGTCCCTTCTTCTTGCAAGAGAGAGACAGACTAAAGTCAAGGGAAGTAGAGGTGTAGTATGATGTTGCTTTACGGCGATAGTATGCAGTGAATGTACCACCAAACACACCACCAGTTGTGACGTGGGTGCCGTATTTGTCAAGCAATTTAGATATGCCTTCGTAGGTGTTGGGGTAGGCTTGATAGAGAGAGCTTTCGGGGTTGTTTAATAAATCGTAGGCATCTTCTGACATATAAGGGGTATAGAGATCGGGACCGGAATTTTCTTCTGTGAATTTGCCTCCAAGATAATAGGACACGAAATTCTTCTTATATATATCTATATGGTATTCGAATTCCTGGGCACTTTTTTTAGAATTGTTCCAGCCTACAGAGAAGGAGCCTTTGAACATAGATCCCTCCCAAAATATTTTGGTCCAGTTGTTCGTGCTGCTGATTCCCACGTTACCGGCTACTTGTGAAATTGCTTCGGAGTATGTGGCATCACTGATTTCAGTACCGCCGCCAACGGGGTTGTGCGATTCCTGCACCTTATGGTCTGCCCACAGAGCTTTTATACTCAACAAATCGAAGCGGGGAGTGGCGAGGAGCTCTCCATTGGCAATGTTTACACCCTTGCCAATCTGGTCAAGATATGGATGAGGGAGAACTACGTTTTTCATGCGCTCTTCGTCCTGACAGATTAGGTAGACTGTGTCCTTGCTTTCCTCCGATGTTTCGGCACGAGTACTGCCGGGTTTGGGTAAATATACCTTTGTGACGAACGGAGTCATGTCAGACTTGTCCTTTAGCTTCAGTACCAGGAACTCCTGCTTCTCCCCTTGTCTTACAGAGTATTCGAATCTGTCGTTTTCTGGGTCAATGCCAAGAATCGCTACTGCGTTCAGGGGAATTGCAATCTCTTCGGTAAGCCAGGGGTTGAACTTAAATACTTGCTTGCTCATGTTGCTGGTGTTTGCAAGCTCAAATTCAGCGATACTCTCCTTTTGTGGGATGTAAATCTCTGGGGTGTCCGACTCACAGCTTGTTGTTGCAAGCACGGAGAATGCCAGCACTAATACATAGATGATGTTTGAAAATGATAATTTCATATGTAGAATATTTTAGGGGGGGTGATTATTCCTGTTCGCTGAAATAAGCGTCTATCCTTTTCTGTGCATTCTCGGCAATGTTGTAATAATATAGCTTAAAATCGCACCCATGCAGGGCATATTCGCCAATACCCTGCTCGTTCTCAGGCTGCTCAGGCATACCTACTATAAGAACTTCGTACTTACGTGCGGGGTCGTACATTACCTGGGCAGAGTAGCGCTCGCGTGTGTTGAGTGCTCCAAGGTTTCGGGGGTCATCTGCCTCCACCTTCTCGTAGTCGTGCTTCCAAGAAATGGGGTTTATGGACATGGCCCCTTCGTGGCATACCAGATTGTATGAACCGAATTTTCCGTTTTCCATGCGTTCGCAATTCCATGAGATTACCACACGTGTGTCGGTCTCTCCTTCGGCAAACTTCAGGTGAGTGTTTTCTTCAAAGTAGTCTTGGGAATAGGAATATCCCAATGGGTAGGCAGCAACCATGCGGCCATACACCTCGGGATGGTCTGCCATGTAGTCTGAAAGAAGGTATTTCAGTACATTAGAACCCTGCGAGTGTCCGGCCAGGATAAAAGGACGCCCGCAGTTGTAGTGTTCTAAGTAGTATTCAAATGCCGCCTTTGCATCTGAATATGGTGTGCCAGCCACCATTTCCTCCTGTTCTTCCAGGGGATAGTTGAGCAGTTTCATGGCATCCAGCTGGCGATAATAAGGTGCATATACATTGGCAACACTTTCGAAGCATGAAGCCTGTTCTTCATATACGCCTGGAACCTTTGCGCGCATGCTGGCATTGTCTATGGTATTTATAATATTGTCTTCTTCGGTTGCCTCCCAACTGGTGGGGTAGAGATAGAACACGTCTACCGCCTTTTCAGCAGTAGAAATCTTTACCCAATTGTTGGTGTCGGAGTAATCAACGGAAACTTGTTCGTTGGGTTCTGCCTCATCATTGTCGCAACTGCCCATGGTGAAGCTGAGCATCGCGGCCATAATAACCATTCCTGTCGCTCTAAATGTCTTCATAATTGTAAAGTTTTATAGAATATGTTTTTTGTTCAATCTCAATGCTATGACGAAAGTTTTATGGTTTGTCATAGAGGTTTTTCCCGACGAGGCTATCTGTGCTCCAATGGGCTTTAGGCCGTTTCGATTATTCAGAATGCCCTCGGAGTTTCGGCTGCTTCTAATGCTTTGCCCTTGCAAAATAAGGCAAAAGTATTGATAAGCCTGTTGCTGTTTTACAAAAAGCAGTGTTTCAGTTTTACAAAAGATAGTTTTGAGGATGCCGTTTATATAGTGTGGCAGAAACAAAAAACGCCCATTTCATGGGAGAAATGGACGATTTGGGGATAAAGCTGGCCAAGCAATCCTATTGGTGGCCCTCTGTGGAAGACTCCATCCACTTGTGGTAATGCCTCCATGCTGTGGAGCGATGACGGAATCCTGCATGGAAGAAAAGTTCTTGGATGTTGGCTTGGGGATTGCGTTTCAACTCTTCGGCCACATAGGCTATGCGGCGTCTGGAAACGTATTCGCTGAAAGTCATTCCTGCATTGCGCTTGAAGGCATCGTTTACGTAGGTGCGGTTGGAGAAGACTTGCTGCGTCAGGGTTGACAGGTTCATGTCTGGGTTGCGCCACCCCTTGTTGTCATCTATTATCACTAATATCTTCTTCCAAAGATGGTCGTGCTCAAGGTTCGTATTCGTGCTTTCTTCCAGAAGTTCAGGTTGGGCGGGCATTACAACCAGGCGTTCATTCAGTTCATAATGTGTTATCCCAAAGAAAAATCCTGTCCATACAATCTGATGAAGGAGGACTAAAATGGATGCATGAGTCAGCTGTATCAGAAAATGCAGTAGTCCAATCAGGCAGAACCCCATGGCATAGGCCATAATGAGTTTCTTGTCGACGCTGCTCCGACGCCAATCATAGGGGACAAGAAAGAGAGAAAAACAATAGAATAGCATCGTGCAAATGGCGAATAGACGAAACCACACGTTGAACTCGCCAAGGTGCAGCCAAAGGTCGGCATAGTTGTTTAAGGTAGTGTACTCGATTCCTGCACACATGCCCACGAACACCAATATAAGCAAGGGGGCTAACAGCAGGGCGTACACCTTGGCTTTGCTGATTGACGGCCGGATAACCTCGAGAGGATACAGGAAGAAGGTCATCTGCATGAGCAGTGGCACAAAGGTATGCTCAGGTTCAAAAAGGGTTGCGTCAACAACTAAGCTCTCGTTCCAGGTGCGGAAAATAAATACGAAGGTAGTCAGGGCAGACAACCAGCTGGATATTGTCTGAATGTGGCGGGAATAGTCGCCAGTTTCTTTGCGGCGCCTCCATAGCAGGATGCCGCAGGCGGTGAGTCCTATGGTCATCAGCAATAGGACTATTGTGAATATTACTTTCATGAAGTTACTTCTTGGTATCTGCCATGTGTATTGCTATGTCATTGGTCAGCAGTACGAATTGCTCCACGGAAAGCTGCTCGGGGCGCATGGCTCCGAAGGGATGTTCTGCTGGAATCAGTCCCTTCAGTGAACCGCGCAGCATCTTGCGTCTTTGCTGGAAGCTCTGCTTCACTATGCGTGTGAGCAGGGATACATCGCAGCCTGGGTCGCTGACACCGTTGCGTGTCATGCGTATCACTGCCGAGTGAACCTTAGGTGGCGGGTTGAATACACCTGGAGGCACGGTGAAGAGGTAATCCACATCGTACCACAGCTGTATGAGCACCGTGATGATGCCGAAGGCCTTTGTCCCGGGCTTGGCTGCCAGGCGCTCGGCCACCTCCTTCTGTATCATGCCCGTGCAGCAGGGGATGTAGTCCTTGTAGTCGAGCATCTTGAAGAATATCTGCGAGGAGATGTTGTAGGGATAGTTGCCGGTAAGCACGAACTGGCCACCCTGGAAGGTGCGGTCGAGGTGCATCTTCAGGAAGTCGTCGGCAATGATGTTGTCCTCAAAGTCGGGATAGGTGCGCCTGAGGTAGTCCACGCTCTCGGAATCCAGTTCCACCACCTTCAGCGGTCGTGGCTTCTGCATCAGGTATTGCGTCATTACGCCCATGCCGGGACCAACCTCCAGCACTGGAAGGTCGGGACATGCGTCCACTGTGTCTGCTATGCGGCGTGCTATGCTCAGGTCTGTCAAAAAATGTTGCCCGAGAAACTTTTTCGGCTTAACGAGGGACATATACGGGAATTTTTTGTATTTTTGCATACGAAGATACGGAGATTTAAGTAATGTACCAAAGAAATCGCCTTTTTATTTCGTGAAGCAAGCCCTAAAATACATACTGAGAATAGCTTTTCCGCTGGTTCTGGCCGCCGTTATTTTGCACTGGATGTACCGGGGCGTGGATTGGGGCGCCGTGTGGGCAGCCCTGGAAGGAGGCATGAACTGGTGGTGGATGCTTTTGAGCATGCCCTTTGGTGTGTCGGCACAGCTGTTCCGCGCCTTGCGCTGGAGGGTGGTGCTGAAACC
>JAFYVX010000024.1 GCA_017558255.1 Bacteroidaceae bacterium | reverse complement strand
TGCTTGTTGAGAGTCATAGAGATACCTTCGCCAGAACCACACATTGCTATGCCGGGATATACTTCGCCACTTTCTATACCCTCTGCCAATCGATGGCCAAAAGTAGCATAGTTGCAACTATCTTCTGAGTATGTTCCATAATCCTTGTATGGGATACCCTTTTCTTCCAAATACTGCTTTACATATTCCTTGAGGGGGAATGCTGCGTGGTCAGAAGCTAGACCTACTACCTTAATATCCATAATATTTGTTTTAATGGTTGATGAATTCTTTTCTTTAGTAAGTATATTATTAAAATAGAGGCTATTACATTTTTATTGTCATGCAATAGCCTCTATATAATGCTTTATGGCTTAGTCTTGATTAATAATACTCTTAGCCTGATTGTATACATTTTCTGCGGTGTAGCCTAGCTTTTCGTCAAGCACTTTATAAGGAGCAGAGAAACCGAAGCTCTCCAAACCATATACGCGGCTAGCAGGGTGTGCACCTACGAGGAAGCCTTCTAGGTTGACAGGCAAACCTGCACTTAGACCAAATACTTTGCTACCAATGGGGAACAATTCGCGCTGGTATTCAATCGGCTGATTTCTGAATAGACCTTCAGAAGGAGCACTAATTACTCTTACCTTATAGCCATCCTGACGAAGCATACGAGCACCAGAGATCAATGTGCTAACTTCTGAACCATTACCTACTAGGATGATCTCAGGATTTTCATCGCTTTCTGCGCTGATGTATGCACCCTTGCGGCATAGTTCATAGTGTGTACCCTTTGGTAGTGGATCGATATTCTGACGTGATAGTACCAATGCAGTGGGACTAGTCATATTTTCCATAGCCATTGCCCAACATACGGTTGTTGCATTGCAATCGGCAGGACGAAGAACAAGCATTGAGTTACGGCCAGAGTGATTCTTCATCTTTTCCATCAGACGAATCTGTGCCTCCTGTTCTACGGGCTCGTGTGTGGGACCATCCTCACCTACACGGAAAGCATCGTGGCTCCATACGAACTTGACGGGCAATTCCATCAATGCTGCCATACGGATGGCTGGCTTCATATAGTCGGAGAATACGAAGAATGTACCACAGGCTGCCAGCATACCGCCATGAAGAGTGATACCTATACATACGCAAGCCATAGTAAGCTCTGCTACACCAGCCTGAAGGAAACCACCGGCAAAGTTGTCGCGTGTAATTACAGTTGCACCGCCCTTGATGAAACCGTCTGTCTTGTCAGAGTTGCAGAGGTCGGCACTGGACACAATCATGTTGGGCACGGTCTTTGCCAGAAGGCTGAGGCATGCGCTTGAAGCGTTACGGGTGGGTTCGCCCTGCTTCTGCTGGATGCTGTCCCAGGGTATCTCGGGCAGACGACCGGCAAACCAGTCGGCCTGCTGCTGTGCCTTCTCGGGATTTGCAACAGCCCAAGCACTTTCTTCGGCATGACGCTCGGCACAGATGGTCTTGAGTTCTTCGCGGCGATTGTTGAATATTTCCTGCACCTCATCCCAGATTATAAAGGCATTGTCGGGATCGCCACCTAGATTCTTGATAGTATTGCGGTATGCATCGCCACCCAAGGGAGCACCGTGTGTACCACAGTTGCGTTCGTAACTGGTGCCGTCTGCCTTCAAGGCGCCCTTGCCCATGATGCAATGGCCAATGATGAGGGTGGGCTTGCCGCAGACTTTCTTTGCTGCATCAAGAGCCTGGCGAATCTCTGTTACGTTGTTTCCATCAATGCTGAACACTTCCCAACCCAGGGCACGGTACTTTGCTGCTGTGTCCTCGTTGGTAACCACGCTGGTCTCGGTGGAGAGCTGGATGTCGTTTGCATCATAGAACATTACAAGATTGTCCAATCCCAGTGTGCCGGCAATACGTGCTGCACCCTGAGAGATTTCCTCTTGAATGCCACCGTCGGAAATGTATGCGTAGATGGTCTCCTTCTGGAATGTGGGGTTGCCGGTGCGTGCATAAAGGCACTTGGCTGCAATGGCAGCACCAACGGCATAGGTGTGACCCTGACCTAAAGGACCAGAACTGTTTTCAATGCCGCGGGCATAGTTGAGTTCGGGGTGACCGGGGGTGGGAGAGCCCCACTGACGCAACTGCTTCAGCTCGTCCATGGTGAAGTGGCCTGTCATGGTGAGCTGTGCATAGAGCATGGGGGACATGTGTCCGGGGTCCAGGAAGAAACGGTCGCGACCTTCCCACAAGGGATTCTCTGGATCGTAGTTCAGATACTCGCTATAGAGCACAGATATGAAATCTGCACCACCCATAGCACCTCCAGGATGGCCGCTCTTGGCTTTCTCTACCATTGCTGCAGACAGGATGCGGATGTTGTCTGCTGCCTTGTTAAGAGTTTCAATGGAATGCATAGTATGTTGTATGATAAATTGTTTCGGGATACTTGTCGTATTTGTGTGCCTTTACAGGTGATAGTCTTTCAGTTCCTGGTATTTTGTATAGTCAAAGCTGTATATTGCTGCACCTCTTTTGCTTCCGCTCTTATCTATTTTGCCAGTCTTGACGAAATATGGCATGTCGCTGACTCTCTTGCGGAAATTGCGTTTGTCCAGTTCCTCGTTCAGAATGGCTTCATAGAGTTTCTGGATGTGAGTCAT
>JAFYVX010000234.1 GCA_017558255.1 Bacteroidaceae bacterium | reverse complement strand
TCTTGCCAACCTGTTCAAGAAGAACGGTATGCGCAGAGGCATAATGCCTCAGGGTAACGGTGAGACGTTCAGCATCAGTGGTCAGACCAACGGTTCATACTACCAGCAGTACAGCATACAGTACATCAACCCCTGGTTTGGAGGCAAGCGCCCCAACACATTGTCGTTTAGCGCCTTCTACAGCAAACAGACAGACATCAGCGACCGTTACTATAACTCCGCCTATTACGATAACTATTACAACAGCATGTATGGTTATGGCTATGGATATGGCGGATATGGATACGGTTATGGATATGGCAATTACGAAAACTACTACGACCCAGACAAATACCAGCAGATTGTCGGTGTTTCCCTCGGTTGGGGTAAGCGTTTGCGCTGGCCTGATGACTATTTCATGCTAACAGCCGACCTGTCATACACACGCTATATGATGAAGGACTGGAACTACTTCTCGCTGATGACCAATGGCAACTGTAACAACCTGGCTCTGCGATTCACATTATCAAGAACCAGTACAGACAACCCCATATACCCACGCAGCGGTTCCGAGATTCAACTCTCCGTTGCATTTACCCCTCCCTTCTCTCTGTGGGACGGGAAGGACTATGCCAACCTTGCCAACAATCCATCAAGCAGCACTTACATGAAGGAGCTGCAAGAGAAGTATTCATGGATTGAATATCACAAATGGAAGTTCAAGGCACGCACCTTTACCCCATTGTCCAATCACAACAAGTGCTTCGTAGTGATGACACGAGCAGAGATCGGTCTTTTGGGTTCATACAACAAGCACAAGCCCTCTCCTTTCGAGAACTACTACATGGGTGGCGATGGCATGTCCGGTTACTCCTCATTGTATTCTACAGAAACCATCGGTCTGAGAGGTTATGACAACGGCTCCCTCACCCCTGGCGGCAACATGGGTTATGCCTACACCCGATTCTCCGTAGAACTCCGCTATCCCTTCATGTTGGGAGCGAGCACAAATATCTTTGGCCTTGTCTTTGCTGAAGGAGGTAATTGCTGGAGCAGCATCGGAGAGTTCAATCCCTTCGACTTGAAAAAATCCGTTGGTGTCGGAGCACGTATTTTCCTGCCAATGGTTGGTCTGCTCGGTATAGACTGGGCTTACGGATTCGATAAGGTACAAGGCGTAAGCACATATAGTGGCAGCCACTTCCACTTCGTCTTAGGCCAGGAATTCTAACCGTATACCTTATATATTATATATACCATTAATAATACTCACACGTTTCTCGGGACCCATCCCATGCAAACACTAAAACCTGACACAAATGAAAAGACTATTTTTTGCAATCATCACTATGGTGTCGCTGATACTGCCAGCAGGTGCCCAGAAGTTCGCCCTTGTTGATATGGAGTATATTCTCAATCATATCCCTGCCTACGAGCGTGCCGGCGAGCAGTTGAACCAGGTTTCAAGGAAATGGCAGGCCGAGGTGGAAGTCCTCCAGGAAGAAGCCCAGACCATGTACAAGAAATATCAGGCTGAATCCGTATTCCTTTCCGACGAGCAAAAGACAAAAAGTGAAGAAGCCATCATTGCCAAGGAAAAGGAAGCCAGCGACCTGAAGAAAAAGTACTTTGGTCCCGAAGGCGAACTTTTCAAGAAACGTGAAAGTCTGATGGCACCCATTCAGGACGAGATATACAATGCCATAAAAGACATTGCCGAGCAGAAGGGATACAGCCTCATCCTGGACCGTGCTTCAGATGCTGGCATCATCTTTGCCTCACCCAAGGCAGATATCTCCAATGAGGTATTGACAAAATTGGGCTACAACTGATAAATCAATAACAAAACATTATATTAAACACAATTATGAAAAAGATTCTTTTGGCTATCTTGATGGTACTTCCCATGACCATCATGGCACAATCAAAGTTTGCACACTACAACTATGCCGACATCCTTCCCAACATGAAGGAGTATGCTGCTGCCCAGACCGAGCTGCAGAGCATGGAAAAGCAGTACATGGACGATCTCAAGCTGATGCAGGATGAGTTGCAGAAGAAGGCTGAGGACTACCAGAAGGAGGCAGCAAACCTGTTGGACAATGTACGTGCACGCCGCGAACAGGAACTGAACGATTTGGCACAGCGCTTCCAGCAGACACAGCAGGACAGCCAGCTTGCGCTCCAGAAGGCATCTCAGGAAAAGATGGCTCTCATCGTGGAGAAGGTAATGGCTGCTGTAAAGAAGATTGGCGAAGCCGGCGGTTATGTCTACATCGTTGACATCAGTTCTGGTGCCATTTCATTTGTAAACTCAGCTCTGAGCACAGACATCACTGCTCAGTTGAAGAAGGAGCTTGGCATCGTTGCCACAGCTGCGACCGCTACACCTGCAGCACCCGCAAACTAAGCGGTCTATGCTTCGTATCTAAGAGGATGCTCATAGGTACAAATTCATAATTTTAGAGTAATGAAAGCATATAAATACTATAGGACGACAGCCCTCGCTCTTTTCCTATCCCTCATTTCTGTTGCACAACCACTTATGGCCCAGAGCAATGACTCGGTTGTGGTGGACACGATGCAGCAAGTCGCCAATCAGCCTATACCGGAAAAGCGTCCCAGACCTATGGCGTTTATCATGGGTCGGATCAGTTCAAAGACTATTTTGCAGAATATGCCACAATACAAGGCAATGCAGAACAGCATGAAGGCGCTCAGGGCACAGTACGAAGCTGAAGCGAAGAAAAGCGAGGAGGATTTCCAGCGTAAATTCGAGGAGTTCATGCAGGGGCAGAAGGAGTTCCCCAAGACAATTCTTGAGAAAAGGCAGAACGAACTTCAACACATGCTGGAAGCCAATGCCGATTTTCGCATCAAGGTTCAAAGTCTTCTTGCCGAAGCGGAAAAGAGTCTGATGGAAGACGTCATGTCAGAAATGTCCGATGCCGTTACCATTGCCGCACAGGAAAGGGGCATCAGCATTGTCTTCGACATGGATGGCGGCAGCGTGCCATACATGGTACGCGGTCTGGCAGTTGACCTCACCTCTGAAGTGATACTTTTATTAGGCACAGAAGAAGAAGAACAAGAGTAGTACATGTCTCCAATAGGAATATTTGATAGTGGGTACGGCGGATTGACCATTTTAAAGACAATCCGCCAACTCATGCCTCAATACGACTACCTTTACCTTGGAGACAATGCCCGTACGCCTTACGGCACACGCAGCTTCGAGGTTGTCTACGAATTCACACTACAGGCCGTTCGCCGTCTTTTTATGGAAGGATGTCCTTTGATTATTTTAGGTTGTAATACAGCATCTGCAAAGGCCCTCCGAACCATCCAACAGAACGATCTTCCGCAAATAGACCCCTCTCGTCGTGTTTTGGGTGTTATACGTCCCACTGCAGAATGTATCGGGCAGATATCCCAAACACGCCACGTTGGCATATTTGCCACACCAGGCACCATACGTTCCCACACCTACGAATTGGAAATAGCCAAGCTACACCCCGACATAAAGGTCACAGGGGTGCCATGCCCCATGTGGGTTCCATTGGTGGAAAACAACGAGGCCGACAAGCCTGGTGCCGACTATTTTGTCAGACAGAAAATAGATGAAATGTTCCATCTGGATCCGTCCATCGACTCCATTATTCTTGGATGCACCCACTATCCCTTGCTTCTGGACAAAATCAAGCAATTTGTACCAAAAGGTGTAACCATCATTCCTCAGGGCGATTATGTTGCCCGAAGTCTTCAGGAATATCTCCAAAGGCACACTGATATGGAGGGACGCCTGACACAGGGCGGCACCTTGCGTCTCCTCACAACCGAACAGCCACACCAATTCAACGAGAATGCAAGTATCTTCCTGCATCACAATGTCAAGGCAGAAAGAATTGTACTCTAAGCACACACAGAAAACCATCCTTAGAAGGCAATCATGAAAAACAAGTTTACAATACTCATAATTGGCATAACCTTGGCACTATGCTCCACCATTCATGCGCAAGGCAGGATGGAAAACCTGGTAACACGACTCAAGACCTTTGGTCTGAAACTGCCACAGGAACAGGTGTTCCTTCATATGGACAACAGCAGTTACTATCTGGGGGATACCATATACTATAAGGCATACGTAAAGCGAGGCGACAACGGACGTCCCACCAACCTCAGCGGTATCCTGTATTGCGAACTGCTGAACAATGACGGCTTTCTCGTTGAGCGCCAGATGATTTCTTTGGAGAACGGTGAAGCGCATGGCAACTTTTCCCTTGCCGACACACTGCTCTATGCAGGATACTACGAACTGAGGGCCTACACCAAATGGCAGTTGAACTGGGGAGTGACAGAGCAACCCCACAGCATGTGGGCGGAAAAGTACTTCTTCAGCAAGTCCATGGCAAAGGACTATTACCGCGACTATGAGAAACTCTATTCGCGTGTCTTCCCCGTCTACGACAAACCTCGCACACCAGGAAACTATAGCACCGACATGACATTGCGCCCTCTGGCGGCATACTATAAGGATCCTGCCGAAGAACCCAAAACCATCATAGAGTTTTTCCCTGAAGGTGGCAGCCTGGTAGCAGGTGTCAGCCAACGTGTGGCATGGGAAGCAAGAAACGAGGTGGGAAGGGCCCTGCACGGAACTCTCAGCATAGTCATGCCCGACGGACAGGTCATTGCGTCGGAGACAGCTAACCGCGGACGTGGAGTGTTTGAAGTGACTTCACCGCTGGACAAGAAGCTGAAGGCAAAGTTCGTGCCTGCAGAGGGCAAGGTCAATCCTGCAGGTAGCAAGCAAGCCGTTGCCGACATACCCGAAGCAGAGCAGGATGGTGTTGCATTGCATGTCTCCACGGATACCGCAGGCATAACCATCTCATATCAGACCGCAGGTCTTGCCAGCCAGGACACTTTGGGACTGACAATCATGCGCAACGGCATCGTCCAGCACTTCTGCCAGTTGGACGGTACCCCTGTGGACGTATATGCCACCGATGCCGGAGTCTATCAGATTACGGTATTCAATACTGAAGGCCGAGTATATGCAGATCGTCTATGTTTCTTTCTGCCAGCGGATTTCCAGCACAGCAACGTCGCCGTGTCTGGAGTAAAGGACGGGCACTACAATGCCTTCGAACCCATATCCCTGACCCTGCATGGCGTACCTGGAGCAAGCATGTCGGTTGCCGTCAGGGACGGTGCCAAGAGCGAATACATCTACGACACTGGCAACATGCTCACCGAGACCCTTCTGTCCAGTCAGATACGCGGCTTTGTGCCGCATCCGCAATGGTTCTTCCTGGAGGACAATGCCGAACGTCGTCAGGCGCTCGACCTCCTGCTCATGGTCCAGGGCTGGCGCAGATACTCTTGGCGCGAGATGGCCGTTGCAGGAGAGTTTGAGATACGCCATATGCCCGAGAACAGATATCCTCACTGGACAGGTCAGATTCACAACTATTCGGCAGAGCAGGTGCTCAGCACCATAGAGCAGGAAATGCGCCAGTTTGCCGACAATGCCCAGAGTGCAGGAGAGTCTGACGACCAGGAAGAACAGCAATCAACAGACAGAGACACCAATGACCCGAACAACGAGGACAAGGAAGAGCCAGAAGACTATACCAGCAAGATAAACGACCGTTTCAACGACAAGGAAAACAGGTTGAAGCGTCCGGTGGCACTGCATGCCGAATTTGCACAACCAAACGAGGAAGGCGTAATTGGCGAGATACGCAGTCAGGGCGAGTTCTCAATGGACTTCCCCAGATACTATGGCGAATTCTTCTTCTTCCTCGGAGCCAGCGATACCACCAAATGGAAAAAGGACAAGAACCCCATATGGACGCAAAGCGGCAAGGGCAAACGCGAGGATGTGGAGTTCCCCGAGTTCTACGTGAAACTGGACCCCTTCTATCCCCGTTTTCCCAAACCATACGATTATTATCAGTCGCACGTTGCCCCCATGCCCAAGGACAATCCGCTCTATAACAGCGCAGACGAACAGGTACGCCTGCTTTCCGAGGTAACCATTGGTGCCCGCCGAAGCGGACGCCGCAAGTTCAGCCATTGGAAACCAGCATTCATCATAGACGCATACGAGGCATTCAACGCCACCTGCGACGCCGGTTTTGCCCCTGGGTATTTCATGGGAGCCGAACGCTTTGGCATAGATGTTGCGCGCACCTATATTGGCGACATGAAGACCGACCGCAAGTACGACATCGGTTACCGGTTCGACGGAATCAGACTGACAGAGCACACCAGCATGGACCTCAGGAAACAGAAGACCGCAATTGCCGCCATCCCACAGTCCACGCACAACATGTCCAGCCACATCAGGAACAAGTACAACTACCTCTGGAATCTGAGCGACGTGATTATATATACCGACTACTCGCCACGCAACGACTATCAGGGTAAATACAAAGGAGACGCACTGCCCAAGGTGACAGTAGACCTGCACCTGCTGAAAAACGATGAGGTACGCTCCTACCAGAAAAACAGGCGCTGGAAGATGAAGGGCTTTTCCGTACCCGACGAATTCTATTCCCCCGACTATTCCAAACAGCCTTTGCCCTCGCAAGACCATCGTCGTACTCTGTACTGGAACCCCAATGTCAAGCTGGATGCCAACGGTCAGAGTACAATCACGCTCTACAACAACTCATCCTCCAGTATCCTGCAGGTAAGTGCCGAAGGATGGACCCCCGATGGTGCTCCTCAATGTGGTAATGTTAACTAATATTGGCCTAAATCACCGCAGTTAGCAGAATTTCCCTATGGCAAAACCACATTTTGTCGTAATAATTTGATAAATTTGCCTACGCATAACATTTTAACCCAATCAATACTATGGAACAGAACGAACTGAAGAACATTGTTTCCCATTTCGCCATCCGTGGCACAGTCAGCGACATCAAGCCTCTCGGTGCAGGCCTTATCAACGACACCCTGCTGGTTACAACAGCCGAGGCAGATGCCCCCAACTACGTTTTGCAGCGTGTGAATACCAATGTGTTCCCCGATGTGGATCTGGTAATGCGCAACATCTATGCTGTTACAACACACATCCGCAAGAAACTGGAGGCAGCCGGCGAGAGCGAGATCGACCGCAAGGTACTCACCTTCATGCCCGCCAAGGACGACGAGACAAAGCTCTATGCCATCGTGGACGGCCAGTATTGGCGCATGATGATATTCATTGAGAATGCTGTTACCAAGCAGGCCGTAAACCCCGAGAGTTCACGCGCCGCAGGTAAGGCTTTCGGCCAGTTCCAGGCAATGCTTGCCGACATCCCCGTGGAGTTGGGCGAAACCATCAAGGACTTCCACAACATGGAGTTCCGTCTGCAACAGTTGCGCGAGGTTATCGCCAAGGATCCCGTAGGCCGCGTGGCAGAGCCCGAGGTACAGGCCATGCTGAAGGAGATTGATGCCCGTGCAGAGTATATGTGCCAGGCAGAGCGCATGGGCCGCGAGGGTGTGCTCCCCAAGCGTGTGTGCCATTGCGACACCAAGGTGAACAACATGATGTTCGACCAGCAGGACAACGTCCTCTGTGTTATCGACCTTGATACCGTAATGCCCAACTTCATCTTCTCCGACTATGGCGACTTCCTGCGCACCGGTGCCAACAAGGTGGCTGAGGACTTCCAGGATATGGATGCCGTATGCTTCGACGTGGATATCTTCAAGGCATTCACCGAGGGTTATCTGGCTAGCGCAAGCAGTTTCCTGACACGTGTGGAAATCGAAAACCTCCCCTATGCGGTGAAGCTCTTCCCCTACATGCAGTGCGTACGCTTCCTGTGGGACTACCTCAGCGGCGACAAGTACTGGAAGTGCCAGTATGCCAACCACAACTTCGTGCGTGCCAACAACCAGTTGCATCTGCTCTTCAGCATTGAAAAGCACGAGC
>JAFYVX010000233.1 GCA_017558255.1 Bacteroidaceae bacterium | reverse complement strand
TCCCGCTCCCCTTGAACAGGGCCGTCTGCTCCTGTGCGACTGCGGTGCCGAGACAAAGGAGAACTACTGCTCCGATCATACTCGTACCACTCCCATCGGCGGACGCTTTACCCAGCGCCAGCGAGAGATAAATAGCATCGTGGAGGAATGTCACGACCTGGCTCTCTCTGTGGCAGCACCCGGTGTCAAGTGGATGGACGTACACATGGACGTATGTCGCCTGATGACAACACGTCTGAAGGAACTTGGCCTTATGAAGGGCGATGTGGAAGAGGCCGTACGCCAGGGTGCGCATGCCATGTTCCTGCCTCACGGCCTTGGTCACATGATGGGCATGGACGTGCACGACATGGAAGGTCTGGGACAGATCTACGTGGGCTTCGACGAGGAAACACGCCCCAATCTGGAGCAGTTCGGCACCAACTGTCTGCGTTGCGGCCGTCGCTTGCAGGAAGGCTGGGTAATGACCGACGAGCCCGGCATATACTTCATCCCTGCACTCATCGACGACTGGAGAGCAAAGGGTCTGCACAAGGACTTCATCAACTACGACCTGCTGGAGACCTACAAGGACTTCGGCGGCATTCGCCTGGAGGATGACATCCTCATCACCAAGGACGGTTGCCGCTTCATCGGCGACAAGCTCATCCCATACCACATCAACGACGTGGAGGAATTCATAAACAAGAAATAGAATTACTATATGTACTATAGATTCTATGAGCCAATCTTAACAGTAAATACAAACCAATTAAATACATAATCCAATGAACAAGTTTCTCTTAATGGCAGTAGCAGCAATATGCTCTCTGCCCACAATGGCCCAGAAGGC
This sequence comes from Bacteroidaceae bacterium, assembly GCA_017558255.1. GTDB lineage: Bacteria > Bacteroidota > Bacteroidia > Bacteroidales > Bacteroidaceae > Physcousia. The sequence continues at coordinate 4,861 of JAFYVX010000233.1, read as the reverse complement.
CGACTCTCTCGTGTTCACCACCGTGTTGGAGAACCCCGTAACCAGTATCAAGAACCAGAACAACTCCGGTACCTGCTGGAGCTACTCTGCACTTGCATTCCTGGAGAGCGAGGTTTTGAAGAAGGACCCCAGCAAGAAGGACATCGACCTGTGCGAGTCTTTCCTCGTAAGCAAGACCTACACCGACCGTGCTGACCGCAACGTACGCACTCATGGCGATGCAAGCTTCAGCCAGGGTGGTTCTTTCTACGATGCTATCTTCTGCATGGACCGCTATGGTCTCGTTCCCGAAGGCCTGATGCCCTACCCCATCACTCCTTATGGTGACTCCCTGTTCAATTTCACCAACTTCTTCCCCCCAATGGAGGCTTACATCAAGGCTATCGCAACAAGCAACGCCAAGAAGATTAACCCCATCTGGAAGAAGGACGTACAGGGTATGCTGGACAACTACTTCGGCCAGTGCCCCACAGAGTTCGAATACAAGGGCAAGAAGTACACTCCCCAGAGCTTCGTGAAGGATTACCTGCAGCTGGATCCCAACGACTACGTGTCTCTGACCAGCTACACACATCATCCCTTCTATTCTCAGTTCGTGCTGGAGATTCAGGACAACTGGCGCTGGGCTACCAGCTACAACCTACCTCTTGACGAGTTCATGCGTGTAATGGAGGAGAGCGTCAAGAACGGTTGGACCTTTGCATGGGGTGCTGACGTAAGCGAGGATGGTTTCAGCCGTCGTACCGGCAAGAACAAGTGCGTTGCCACTGTTCCCGACACCAAGGCTACTGCTGGTGTAGGTAGCGACCAGAGCCGCTGGACCGGCGAGAAGGCTGGTGCCAAGATTGCTCAGTCAGATGCTGCTGGCGAGAAGGTTATCACTCAGGAGATGCGTCAGGAAGGTTATGACAACTGGACCACTACCGACGACCATGGCATGCAGATCTACGGTATCGCCAAGGATCAGAACGGCAAGGAGTACTTCATGATGAAGAACTCTTGGGGTGAGTACGGTCCCTACAAGGGCTTCTGGTACGTGAGCAAGCCCTACGTTGCCTACAAGACCATGAACATCGTTATCAACAAGAACGCAATTCCCAAGGATATCCGCAAGAAGCTGGGCATCTAAGAAACTGCTGACAATACGCTATGAATTACATTTGGCAGTACAACGAGCCAGAGCGTAATAGTCAGGAAATAGCGAATTCACTTGCCAAGGAGCTGGACATAGATCCGGCCCTTGGCAAACTTCTGCTCGACAGGGGCATAAAGACATCCGACGAGGCAAGAGCCTTCTTCCGTCCACAACTCACAAGTCTGCTGGATCCATTCCTATTCCGGGACATGGCAACAGCCGTGAAACGATTGAACGAAGCACTTGGGCGAAAAGAAAGGATCCTTATCTATGGCGACTATGATGTCGATGGGGTCACAGCGGTGGCACTCGTATACAAGTTCCTGTTGCAATACTACTCCAACATTGATTTCTACATACCCGACCGTAATGACGAGGGATATGGCGTTTCCTTGCGAGGCATAGATTATGCCGTGGAGACAGATGTGAAACTTATCATCGTACTGGACTGTGGCATCAAGGCCATAAAGGAGATACAGTACGCAAAGGAGCATGGTATAGATTTTATCATCTGCGACCATCACGTTCCAGACGACGAACTGCCTCCTGCTGTGGCAATCCTCAATGCAAAACGGACTGACGACACATATCCTTACGGTGATCTGTCCGGATGTGGTGTAGGCTTCAAACTCATCCAGGCATTCGCAAAGAACAACGGCATACCTTTCTCCGAGCTCATACCATTATTGGACCTATGTGCCGTAAGCATTGCATCGGATATAGTGCCCATCATGGGTGAGAACCGAATACTAGCCTACCACGGACTTAGACAACTGAACCAAAGTCCATGTGTGGGTCTGAAGGCTATCATGGAACTATGCGGACTGGAGGACAAGGAAATAACCATGTCCGACGTGATATACAAGATAGGTCCGCGCCTGAATGCTTCGGGAAGAATCGGTAACGGAAGTGCTTCGGTTGAACTGCTCATTGCAAAGGATGCAGAACAAGCTAAGCACAAGGCTGCACAGATAAATCACTACAATGAGCAACGAAAGGACCTGGACAAAGTGATGACGGAACAAGCCAACCAGATCGTTGCTTCCTTGGTGCACAAATCCGACCATAAGGCCATAGTCAAATACAATGAGGAATGGCACAAGGGCATCATTGGCATAGTGGCTTCCAGGCTGACAGAAATATTCTTCAGACCTGCTGTGGTACTGACAAGAGATGGTGACGTTGCTGTTGGCTCTGCACGATCGGTAGCAGGTTTCGACATATACAAGGCCATCGAGAGTTGCCGTGACATACTGGAGAACTTCGGCGGACACACCTATGCATCTGGTCTGACCATGAAAACCGAAAATGTTGCAGAATTCAAACGCAGGTTCGAGGAGTACGTGGACAGCAACATCCTGCCCGAGCAGACAGCACCAACACTGGATGTAGATGCCATGCTGGACTTCCAGGACATTAACCGTAAGTTCTTTTACGATCTGAAACGCTTCCAGCCCTATGGTCCGTACAACACCAAACCGCATTTCTGTACGCGCAACGTCTACGACTATGGAACCAGTAAGGTAGTAGGACGCAATCAAGAACATATAAAACTTGAACTGGTCGACAACAAAAGCGACATCATAATGAACGGTATTGCCTTCGGACAAAGTTCACAAGCACGCTACATAAAGACTAAACGCTCATTCAATATCGTCTACACCATTGAAGAAAACACCCACAAGCGCGGTGACATACAACTACAAATAGAGGATATTGAACCTTCAGAACAGGATTAAAGACACAATGCATAACCAGGAAATTATGCACGACACTTCAAGCACACCCAGCCCTTCCGCCCACGACTGGGCAGAGGGGCTGCTTCGTAAATACTGGAGATACACGTCCTTTCGCAGTATACAACGCGAAATCATAGACAGTATAGCCGCCGGCAAGGACACCCTTGGTTTGATGCCCACGGGAGGAGGCAAGAGCATAACCTTTCAGGTACCTGCACTTGCCATGGAGGGCACATGCATAGTCGTAACACCTCTCATAGCCCTGATGAAGGACCAGGTGGGAAGACTACGTCAGCTGGGTATAAAGGCAACTGCCATCTACTCTGGGATGAAGCATGACAAGATCATTGCCGCTCTGGAGAATTGTATCCTTGGTGACTATAAGTTTCTCTACCTGTCGCCAGAAAGATTAAATTCTGAACTTTTCCTCATAAAACTCCGCCACATGAAGGTGTCCTTCGTTTGTGTAGACGAGGCACACTGCATATCACAATGGGGATATGACTTCCGTCCAAGTTATCTTGCCCTGGGAAAACTGAGGAAAGCATTGCCAGGCAAACCCTTCCTCGCACTAACTGCCACAGCCACACCCGAGGTAATAGACGACATACAGGAGAAACTGGGATTTGAGCAGAAGAATGTGTTCCGTATGAGTTTTGCACGTCCAAACCTGCATTACTCTCTGCACCGCGCCGTTACCGACGAATCCGGTTTGGACCACGTACTCAATCTTTATCCTGGTTGCACCATAATATATACCAACCGCAGACAAAAGGCAGAGGAGATTTCTTCCATGCTTGGCATGAAGGGCTACTCTGTAACCTTCTTCCATGCCGGACTACCCGACCTGGAAAAGGACTTCCGTCAGCGCGACTGGCAGGAAGATAGAATACGCATAATGGTTGCTACCAATGCCTTCGGAATGGGAATAGACAAACCGAATGTGAGACTGGTGGTGCATCTTGACCCTCCTGACTCGTTGGAGCGCTACTACCAAGAGGCAGGTCGTGCCGGACGCGACGGACTGCCATCTCATGCCGTTCTATTCTGCAACGGCAAGGAAATTACTACACTGCATCGACAGTTGCAACGCACCTTCCCACCCAAGGAAAAGATACAGGAACTCTATGACCACATATGTTATTTTCTACAAATAGCAGAAGGTGGCGGATACGAAAGGACACGGGAATTCAAGGTTCAGGAGTTCTGTTTCAACTTCCATCACAGCTTCAGTGAAGTCCCCCCCATGCTTTCGCTTCTCGAACTGGCTGGATACATCCGTTTCACAGACGAGGAAGAAACTATATCACGCCTACACATCACTGCAACACGTTCTCAACTCTACAATACAATTCACGGGGATACCGAGATACTCTTCAACTATATCCTTCGCAGATACACCGGTATATTCCAAGAGTTTGTTTACATTGACGAGGAAGATATTTCCATTGCAACAGGTATGGGTGCACACGAGATCTACGAAAGACTTGTTGCACTAAGCCAACTGCATATCGTTCGTTATATCCCACGAAAGCGCATTCCTTACCTCACATTAACCCGTCCTCGTGTAGAAGGAAAGGAAGTTTTCATACCTCAACATGTCTACGAGGACAGATACAACCGTTTCAAGAAACGTATCGACGCCGTCGTAGACTACATCACTGACACATCTAATTGTCGTACCGCATTACTACTCCAATACTTCGGAGAAAAGACAAAAGAGCGGTGCTTTAATTGCGACAATTGCGATGCAGAAAACCCTCTGCCGACACCAGAAAACGTTTACGACAAAATATATGAGGACATCAAGTCACAACTCTGTAACGCTCCGAAATACGGGTACGAGCTGAACCTGTCGAAGTATAATCCTGATGACATTGAACACGTCATCCGCATAATGACAGAAGACGGAGAACTCATACAGGACGGATTGCGACTTTGCCTGAAACAATAAACATAGTAAGGGCAAGCAGTTCTATTTTACTGA
>JAFYVX010000232.1 GCA_017558255.1 Bacteroidaceae bacterium | reverse complement strand
TATTTCCTGTATGCCTCCACCAACGGTAAACGGAATGTTGATTTCACGTGCCACACGGCTCACCATATCCGTAAAGGTCTTGCGTCCCTCGAAACTGGCGGTAATGTCCAGAAAGCAGAGCTCGTCAGCACCATGGTCGCTATATGCCTTGCCCAGTGCCACTGGATCTCCGGCGGTGCGCAGGTTCACGAAGTTGGTGCCCTTCACGGTCATTCCGTCCTTTACGTCCAGGCAGGGTATTATTCTTTTTGCCAGCATAAGTCTTCCATGTTTATTTTTCCTTCGTAATACGCCTTACCGAAGACCACGGCTGGGATGCCGTTTGCCTCCAGCTGACGGATATCGTCGTTGCATGACACACCTCCCGATGCTATGAGATGCAATTGCGGATAGTGTTGCATGACCTTGCTGTACATCTCTATGGCAGGACCTGCCAGTGTTCCGTCCTTGCTGATTTCCGTACACAGGACGTTGCGAACTCCGGCTTTTACGTATTTCTCCAGGAATGGAAGAAGTTCCTCTGCCGAGTCTTCTTTCCACCCGTTTATACTTACTTTGCCGTTGCGCACATCGGCTCCCAGGATTATCCTTTCAGCACCGTACTTCTCAATCCAGCCGATAAACATCTCGGGGCATGTAACCGCCACACTTCCCACCGTGACCATATGTGCCCCGGCACTGAAGGCCTTCTCGATGTCTTCCTCCGTCTTAATGCCACCACCAAAATCGATGGTTAGGTCGGTGGCCTGTGTTATGGCACGCAGAACGTCATCATTGACTATGTGCTTGCTCTTGGCACCGTCCAGATCCACTATGTGCAGGCGTCGGAATCCAAGACGCTGAAACTCCAGAGCCTGGCTGACAGGATCCTCGTTGTAAACGGTCTTCTGTGCATAGTCGCCCTTGAAGAGTCGCACGCACTTTCCGTCTATCAGATCTATAGCAGGTATAAGTTCTATCATAGTTCAAGAAAGTTTCTCAGTATGTTTTCTCCCACGCTACCGCTCTTCTCGGGGTGAAACTGGGTGGCATAGAAATTGTCGCGGTTCAATGCGGCAGAGTAGGGCAGTATGTAGTTGCATGTGGCAATGGTATAGTCCTCGTGGCATGGCACATAGAAACTATGCACATTATAGATGAACTCTCCTTCGCCGATACCCTTGAAAAGAGGAGATTTCAGGTCGTGGATGCTGTTCCATCCCATCTGCGGCACCTTGTCGGTGTGCTGTTGTGGTTGGAATCGCTTCACATCGAGGGGGAAGATGCCCAGACAGTCAGTATTGCCCTCTTCGCTATGGCGGCACATCAGCTGCTGACCTATGCATATGCCCAGAAGTGGCTGGCGAAGTTCCGGTATCACCCTGTCAAGCCCATGCTGGCGCAGATAAGCCATTGCCGTACTTGCCTCGCCCTGGCCGGGGAAAAGCACTTTGTCGGCCTTGGCCAGCAGTTCGGCATCGTCCGTAAGTGTGGGTGTTATGCCCAGGCGTTTCAATGCATGGATTACGGAGTATATGTTGCCGGCGTTGTATTTTACTATGGCTACGTTCATCTCTGTTGCTTTAGTTTTTCTTCAATGTTAGGTTGTGGGTTATGCACTCGGGCAACTCTTCCTTGTAGTGTGTTACCATTATCAGCGTCTTGTGTGGGCGCTGGCAGAAGGTCTTTATTATTTCCCTAACCCTTTGTCTGTTTGCCAGGTCAAGCCCATGCAGAGGTTCGTCCAGGACAAGTAGCTCTGGGTCCTTTACAAATGCGCGTGCCAGGAGGCAGAGCCTTTGTTCTCCGCTGGAAAGTCGCAGGAAGGTCTTGTCCTGTATGTCCGCTATGCCGAACACCTCCATCCATTGGCGGCAGATTTCCTTCTGTTCCGGTCGTGGACGGCAATAGAGTCCCACGCTATCCGACAATCCGCTTGCCACAATGTCGATGGCTGGCAGGTCGCGCAGATAGGCACGGTGCATCTCTGGCGAAACATAACCGATGTGGCGCTTTATCTGCCAGATGCTTTCTCCGCTTCCGCGCTTGTGGCCAAACAGACTTATGTTGCACGAATAGCTCTGTGGGTTGTCGGCACAGACAAGGGAAAGCAGTGTGCTCTTTCCTGCACCGTTTTCTCCCTGCAGTGCCCATCGCTCTCCTTCTGCCACCGTCCAGTTAAGGTCCTTCAGGATAGTACGGTTGCCATAGCGGATAGACACGTCGTTGAGGTTGAGGATCTCGCCTCCATTCTGTGGGTAGAAGGGGATGGATGAAATGTCCTTGTGTGGAAGGCCGGCGATCCATCTTGAAAGGTGATGGGGTAGGGCATCGCCTGTATGTGGCAGGTTATTTATGAACTCCTGTCTGCCTTGCTTGGGCATCACATTCATTCCCTGCACGGGTATTACGTGAGTAACGAATTCCGGAACGTCATCATATTTGGACAGAATCAGTATCACGGTGAGTTCGATAGTCTTGGTCAACCGTTCCAGAAGTTCCTTCAGCAGGTCGCGTGTCTTGGCGTCCAGGCCTATGAACGGGTTGTCCAGTATCAGCACACGTGGTGCTGAGAGCAAGGTGCGTGTCAGCTGGAACTTGCGCAGTTCTCCGCTTGAAAGTGTTATTATGTACTTGTCCAGGACAGGATGCAGGGCAAACATATCATAGAGTCTTTGTCTCAGCCCTGGCAAGAATTCTGGGACGCTCTCCAGCAGGCTTCCTGCCGTGGGTGTGTTTTCGTCTATGTCGTGCTGGTTCCATCGTTGCTGGTAGTAGTAGGTCCCGTCCTGCTCGCCATAGGAGTCTCGGAAGGATATGAAGCGCATCTGTTCGCTGATGAGGCGTTTCTGGGTGGGTGTTCCTGACTCGGCTCCCGTATTGTCGAAACCGTAGCGCACCTCGTTGCGCAAGAGCGGATAGTGTCCTGTTATGATTTCCACCAGACGGCTTTTTCCTGCGGCATTGTCTCCGCATACAGCTATCTGTTCGCCAGGCAGTATTTCAAGGTTCACGGGCTCTGCCATGCGCCAATCCGGGTGGCGTGTCACTCCGTCGGTGATTTTTATTATTGGTGTCATCTTGTCTTTATGCCGGCTATGTTTGTGGATTGTCTTTCCTTGTTCTTGCTCACAAAGTCCTTCCATGAGGAGTATTTCGTGTCCGTCTCTGGTCGTCCCATCTGCAGGAAATGGCAATATGCTGCTGCCAGAGCATCGGTTGCATCCAGGAACTTGCCCATTTCCTCACGATCCAGGTGCATCATCCTTCTCAGCATGTCTGCCACCTGTTCCTTCGAGGCTGTGCCAACTCCGGTTATGGCCATCTTTATCTTCATTGGGGCATATTCGGTAATGGGCACCTGGCGTTGTATTGCCGCCGCCATGGCCACTCCCTGTGCTCTGCCCAACTTCAGCATTGACTGTACGTTCTTGCCGAAGAATGGTGCTTCAATGGCCATTTCGTCGGGCAGGTAAGAATCTATGATACCTGTGATGCGCTCAAAGATGTGTCCCAGTTTCAAATAGTGGTCGCCATATTTGCGCAGGTCTATTACACCCAAGGCAAGCATCTCGGCCTTCTTCCCGCACACGCGGATAACGCCATATCCCATGACGTTTGTGCCGGGGTCTATGCCCAGGATTATTCTTTCTGCTTTGGTCGTACTCTGTGTCACTATGCAAAGGGAGACTGGGGTGGGGGATTCCTTGTTGTCTTATTCGGTCATCTCACCCTCAATGACAAGGCGCACGATTCTGTTCTTGGCATTGGAGCGCACGGTGATTGTCTTGGAGAATCTTCCCGGCACCAGTCCCTTGCCATTGTAGGTTATGTCTATGCTACCTTTCTCGCCAGGTTTGATGGGGTCCTTGGTGAAGGATGGCACAGTGCATCCGCAGGAAGCAAAAGCCTGGTTGATGATAAGCGGCGCTGTACCTGTGTTGGTGAATGTGAAACTATGTTTGCGTACAGGGTCTGACTCCGGGAATATTCCCAGGTTGCAGCGCAGGGTGTCGAACTTGATCTCTGCATAATTCTGTGCCTTGGTATTGCCGTCGGGGCGTATCTCGCTACGGATTGATTTCTGCGATTGGGCAGCTACACTCATGCTCATGCTCATGACGAGGCTAAGAAGTAGAAATAGGGTTTTCATATCGTTGTTTTGTTTTTCTATATTGTACGTTTTAATACAAAAATCACGCGCAAAGTTACAAAAAAAACTTGGATTATTATTACAGCTGACAGACAAAACTATAAAAACCGTGCCCGACCATGGGTAAAACACAGGTCAGGCACGGTTATATTTAGTTTTTTTAATGTTTCGCTCAGAGATTTTCACATTCCTTCAGCCAACTTGCCGACGAAGCATCGCTGGGCATTGACCAGTCGCCTCTGGGAGACAATCCGCAGGTTCCCACCTTAGGCCCGTCGGGCAAGCATGAACGTTTGAACTGTTGATTGAAGAAACGGCGATAAAATACAGTAAGCCATTTCTTTATTGTCGCATCATCATAGGGCGAACCGTTGAATGCATAGCGTGCCAGCATGTATATCTTTCCTGGGCGGAATCCATGACGCAGGACGTGGTACAGGAAGAAGTCGTGCAGTTCGTATGGCCCAACAAGGTCCTCGGTTTTCTGCTTTATCTCCCCATTGTCGTGGGCAGGTACCAGTTCGGGCGAGATAGGTGTGTCTATCACGTCTTTCAGTATATCTCTTGTGGCGGTGCTCTTCTGCACCTCGGCATACCATGCTACCACGTGGCGTACGATGGTCTTGGGTACCGAACCGTTTACGCTATACATGGACATGTGGTCGCCATTATATGTGGCCCAACCAAGTGCCAGTTCCGACAGGTCGCCAGTTCCCACCACCATGGCGTTCTCCTGGTTGGCTATGTCCATCAGTATCTGTGTTCGCTCTCTCGCCTGCGAGTTCTCGTAGGTAACGTCGTGTTTGGCTGGGTTGTGGTTGATGTCCTTGAAGTGTTGCAGGCATGCATCCTTGATGCTCACCTCGCGCAAGGTGATTCCAAGCTGCTTCATCAGTGAGACGGCATTGGTGTAGGTGCGGTCCGTGGTTCCGAACCCCGGCATAGTTACGCCCACAATTCCCTTTCTGTCCAATCCCATGCGGTCGTATGTGCCCACGGCCACAAGTAGTGCCAAAGTACTGTCCAAGCCTCCGCTTATGCCTATTACAACCTTCTTGTAACCAGTATGTTTCAAACGCTTGGCTAAACCTAAGGTTTGGATGTTGAAAATCTCCTCCATGCGCTTGTCCATAGCCTCCTTACTACTGGGTGTGAAGGGGTGCGACGAGTATGTTCTGGTAAGTTCCAGATTCTGGCTTACCATCATGTCTGTGTCTATGCAAAGGCAGTCTGTGCATGGTACAGACTTGGCGACATCGGCAAACGAGATGTTCTTTCTGCGTTCGCCTCTTATGTACTCAACGTCTATTTCGCTGGACACCAATTGCGCTTCCATTGCAAAGGGCAGGTTCTCGGCAAGCATATTTCCGTTCTCGCATATCAGGGCCAGGCCTCCGAACACCAGGTCGGTACTGCTTTCGCCGAAACCGGCTCCTGCATACACATATCCCGCCATGCACCTTGCACTTTGCGTACCTACCAGATTTCTCAGGTATTCATCCTTTCCTGCCAATGCAGAGTCGGCGGCAAGGTTCAGGATTATTTCGGCACCCATCAGCGACAGGTCGGTAGATGGTGCCTTGGGCGCATGAAGGTCGTTGCCTATCTCTATGGCAAATGTGCATGATGGAGTGTTGAACAACTGGTGCTGCCTTATCTCCACCTGTTCTCCACAAAGCCACACCTTCGCATCCTTCATGTCCTGTATGGAGGTAAACCAGCGTTTTTCACAACATTCCCTGCTATTGGCAGGAAAGGTCTTTGCCACAATGCCCATTATCTTACCTTTCTGCAACACCACAGCGCAATCCAGCAAAGCTCCCTGGCATGCTACGGGCATGCCCACAACGATTATCATGTCCATCGAACGTGTAAAGTCCATGAGCTTCATCAGTGCCACCTCGGCTTCCTCCATCAGTGTTTGCTGGAAGAAGAGGTCCTGGCATGTATAGCCAGTAATGCCAAGTTCTGGTGTCACCAGTATCTCAACTCCACGTGCCTGGGCTTTAAGTACCAGTTTTTCTATTTCCTCAACATTAAACTGAGGGTCGGCTACCTTTATTTCCGGCACACCGGCACCAATTTTTACAAATCCGTATTTCATATGTTTTGATTTACGTATATTAGTAATTTTTATAAGGAATTTATCCTTGATGTCAGACAAAGGTAACTATTTTTTCTTATACAAAGAAAGTAATCGAAGATATTTTTATATTTCCAGGAAAACTTCTAATGTAATAGATTAAAGATAAAAGAGTACAGATGAGAGACTACAGAATAAAGATGAAGACGAAAACGAAAACGAAAAATATGCTCATCGCTAATCATTCACATCTCACTGTCTTCGCCTGTCTTGCTCTTATTCTCGGACGCTGCCGCAGCGTCCCTACAAAGCGCTCATAGCTCAACGTTAATCGTTCAACATTAATCGTTAATCGCTAATATGAGAACAGATTATTATACTTCATTTTACCGCTATTAGCGGTTCGGCGAACGGCTGATAGCGGTAAAATTAACGGCTAATAGCGGCAAAACTAACGGCTAATAGCGGCAAAACTAACGGCTAATAGCGGCAAATTTGGGTTGATAATAGTACTTCGATTTACGACTTATTGCTCATCATTTCAGCGTTTGGAGAGCTCTGCATTTCTTGAGGCAGGACTTGAACATAAGCGAACTGAAACAGCATGACCAGACAAGCGGAAACCCTGATGGTTGGAAGATTGCGTAAAAGTTTCACCAGAGAGCAGTAACCTTTAAACAAAACTTTAGGGGGAGGTAACCGTTGTTGTTAGTAAACATAATGCTTATTCATAAATATTTGACAGGAACTGTTCTGCGGATGCCAATGAATCCAGTTTTCCAACATCTACCAATTGGAGATTGTCAGGTTCATAGCCAAGAATCCTGAGTTGTGTACAATTATTCAAATAGAAGTCTATAATACTAAATTTGTCCGAAGAAGCAGGCATAAATTTAAATACGCCTGTACCAATAAGATGAATACCGGCAAAGGCTCTTAAATGATAGCCATTAACGTCAAGGGATTCATCGTTGGCATCCTGGAGTTGAGACTTGACAATATCAAAGGGACTTTTTATTTCACCTGTCTGTTTGTTAATCCAGCCAACCAGCTCCATGTTTGAATTGAAAACAAGATACCTCGATGTCTTGCGCTTGGATACTAAGAGGATTGCATCTGCGTCTTTAGGAGAATGACTTGTTAAGTGCCTGAGTACAACATTTGAGAGAATATCAACGTTATGCACAAGGAACCTCTGTTCTGGGTTGTTGGCAACAAGCATGTGCGAGGCATACGATATGCCACCGCCGGTATCCAGGAGTTTTTTGCGTTCGTCAGAGATGTAAAGGCGTACCTTATTATCTTTTATAAAGGGGGCGTTTTTATGCTTTTCAACCCAAGCTTCTATCTGTTCTGCAAAATGATGAACGTTAATGATTATATCGTTAAAACCATTGGAAACTAACTTATGAACAACGTGCTCCAGCAGCGTTTTCCCGGATACTTCGACCAATGCCTTCGGTTTGCTGTCCGTCAAGGGTTTAAGACGTGTGCCCAAACCAGCCGCAAAAATCATTGCTTTTCTTCTTAGCGGAAGTATTTCCGAAATTCCCTGTTCACGATGCACTATGGTTACCTCTATTCCATATTTGTTGTTTATATACTCTGCTAAGTGCTGTGCACTGTACACACTCCGATGTTGTCCTCCAGTACAGCCAAAACAAAACATAAGGGATGTGAACCCACGCTCCAAATAGCGACTCACATGTGCATCGGCTAGTTTATATACCGAGGATAGAAAGGTCGTGATTTCACCATCGTTCTCAAGAAAATCTATAACGGGTTTGTCCAATCCCGTCAAGTTCTTATATGGTTCATATCTGCCGGGGTTGTGCGTACTGCGACAATCAAAGACATAGCCACCACCATTTCCGGAATCATCCTGAGGTATCCCCTTCTTGTACGAGAAACTGAATATCCTTACCTTCAGCAGCCCCTTGTTATCATAACTTGAAATGGTAGGCACGGAGGTAGAGACATCTGTAGGGATTCCCAAATTGAATTCTGGCAACTCTACCATTTTTCTTAATATCTCATATAAATAGGGATATGGACATGAATGCGGATCTTCAAGAATGTCGTGCAGATTGCCTATAGCGGCAGGAATACTGTCCAGGAAATACTTCTTACGTTCGTATCTGCCTCTGAAACCATATGCACCAAGCACCTGAAGGATACGGAACAACACCCATTGAGATATGCTTTTTCTAAATTCGGCTTCATCAAAATCGATATATTGACGAAGACTGTTTATATATTCATCAATTAGCGTGTTCCTGACTTCTGTGCTGAAATGTGACGAAGCCTGCCAGAGAAATGAAACCAAGTCGTATTGCAAGGGACCTCTACGACCGCCTTGATAATCAATAAAGCAAGGTTCGTTCTCAGCATTGAGCATGACATTTCTTGCCTGGAAGTCACGATACATGAAATAATTGCCATCATATCTTCCTAAGCATTTGGACATCTCCTGAAAGCTCTCCTCTAATCTTACTTCATTAAAATCTATACTCGTAGTCTTCAGGAAGCAATATTTGAAATAATTAAGGTCGAACAAAACATTCTGTTCGTTCATACCTTCAATCGGATAGCATTGGCTGAAATCCAATCCCGTTCCTCCGCAAATCTGTATTTTAGGCAACAACCTGATGGTGCGCTTTAGCAGTTCAATGTCTTCCTGAGAATAACCTTCGGAATTTTCCCTACCCTCCTTTAAAGCATCATAGAGAGAGACATGTCCTAAATCTGTTTGTAAATACGCCAGGCCATTCTCGCTTACCGCATATATCTCAGGCACGGGCAGACCAATAGCCTTAAAATGTTGGGAAAGATATATAAAAGCTTGGTTTTCCTCCAAAGAAGTCCCTACTACACCAATCACTGTCTTGCTCCTGTCTTTGGAGCTAATTCTGTAATATTGACGGTTACTTCCGGCAGCAGCGATTTTTTCGCAACTGGATGGTTCTTCTCCAGCATATTTGCTATATAATTTAATCAAACTGTCCATCTTGATTGTGTTATGTGAATCATGATTTGGCCAACTGCATCAAGTGCACGGCAACTAATGCCGCCGTTTCTGTACGAAGACGGCTATTGCCAAGTGTTACAGGCTTAAAACCATACTTTTCTGCCAGGCTTACTTCATTTATTGAAAAATCACCTTCAGGACCAATTAAGACGATGCTTCTACAGTCATTCTGTAAAACATCTTTCAGATGGGACTTCTCGCCTTCATAACAATGACATATGAAACGCTGTATTCCATCATCAGGAGAACCTTCAGGAAGGCCGTGCAATTTTATAAAATCGCTGAATGGAGTCATTTCATCGACTTGTGGAATCCATGCCTTGTGTGATTGCTTTGTCGCAGAAATGACAATCTTCTCAATACGGTCAGTCTTTATGGTTCTGCGTTCCGAAAACTGGCAATCAAGAAAAGAAAGCCTGTCCCAACCTATTTCCGTGGCCTTTTCAGCCATCCATTCTATCCTATCATTCAATTTGGTTGGTGCTACTGCAAGATGTATTTCACCATTCCATGCTTTCGTCTGCTCACACTTCTCCAATATCCTGTAAAGGCAACGATGGTTGGCAGCAGTGGTAATTTCCGCTTCATAGAAATTACCACAACCATCCATTAGATTTATCTTGTCACCTTCTTTCATGCGTAAGACACGCACCACATGTTTTGCCTCTTCCTCAGGTAGAGCACCAGATAACTGGGGATCATAAAAATACCTTGTCTCCTTCATATCTTATGCCACTGCTCTATTTATCCTTGTTTGTATGCTTATATTTGAATAACATAGAAAAAGCGATTGCTACAATTAAGGCATATGTAGCAAAAATGGTCCATGCCATCGTCCATCCGCCTGTAGCCTCATTACTGATCATTAGACCATTCTCGTTTATGGTGTAAATGTTCATTACCCATCCAGCTGCAAGCATACCCAACGAGGCACCGAATCCGTTTGTCATCATCATGAACAGACCCTGCGCAGAATTTCTGATACTGAGATCAGTCTCCTTATCTACAAACAATGAGCCGCTGATATTAAAGAAGTCAAAAGCAATACCATATACAATCATGCTTAGGATCAGCAACCACACTCCATCGCCGGGGTTACCAATAGCAAAGAACCCAAACCTCAGCACCCATGCTATCATCGCTATAAGCATAACACGTTTGATTCCAAATTTGCTAAGACAAACGGGAATCAGAAGTATACATAGGGTTTCACTGATTTGTGAAAGGGAAATAAGTATATTCGAATGCTCTACGCCAAATGTACCCCTATACATTTCATCAATGCCGAACGACTGAAGGAAGGGTCCGGCATAACCATTGGTAATTTGCAGACAGCAACCCAAAAGCATTGAGAAAATGAAAAACAAGGCCATTCTGTAGTTCTTAAACAGTTTGAACGCCTCTAATCCCAGGGACTGAACCAGATTTTGATTAACATTGTTCTTGCCTGTTGCACATTGTGGCAACGTCAAGGCATATAGAGCAAGAATTAATGACAATCCCCCACTCCACATGAACTGGTTGGATGTCGTCTGCCAACCGGCCAAATCAACTATCCACATTGATACAATGAAACCTATAGTACCAAATACTCGAATTGGAGGAAAAGACTTTACCGAATCCAATCCTGCCTTATCCAAAGCATTGTATGAAACTGAATTTGTCAATGCTATTGTTGGCATAAAGAAAGCCACACTCAGAGTGTACAGACAAAACAGAAAGGGAAACTCAACACTGTCACCAGAATATATACAGTAAAGGTGCGCAACGAGCATCAGTGCACCTGCCAATAAATGGCATAGGCTTAATACCTTTTGGGCTTGCATCCATCTGTCGGCAACAATTCCCATCAAGGCAGGCATCAAAAGAGAAACAAATCCCTGGACTGAATAAAAGTAACCTATATATGCACCTAAGCCTACATTTGCCAGATACCCGCCCATACTTGTCAGATAGGCTCCCCAGACAGCAAACTCAAGGAAATTTAATATCGTAAGTCTTGTCTTTATATTCATGGAGACGAAGTTTAATTATGTGAGTCTATTTGATCATTCAACGTATACGACTAATCCTTTCAGATACTCTCCTTCAGGATGATAAATATTTATAGGATGATCCGCTGGCTGATGCAACTGATGTAATATACGGATGTTTCTACCAGCTTGCATTGCTGCTGAGAAAATCGCTGTGCGGAATTGGTCCTTATTTACGGCCTGTGAACATGAGAACGTAAACAATATGCTGCCAGATGGCATCTTTTCCATTGCTTTTGCATTGAGTTTGGTATATCCTCTAAGCGCTTGCTTGAGTGCATCCCTGTGCTTGGCAAAGGCTGGAGGATCCAGGACAACAAGATCATACTTTGTTGTCATTTCATCCAGAAACTTAAAAGCATCTGCTGCAAAAGCCTGATGTCTCTTATCACCAGGAAAGTTCAATTCAATGTTCTTGTTAACCAGTTCTACGGCTTTAGCGCTACTGTCTACACTATGTACCAGATTAGCACCACCACGCATACTATATACACTGAATCCGCCTGTGTAGCAGAACATATTCAGTACATTTCTGCCTTTAGAGTATTGCTCTAACAATGACCTATTATCTCTTTGATCTACAAAGAAACCTGTCTTTTGTCCCTTCAACCAGTCAATATGAAACTTCAATCCATTCTCAATTGCAATATCATTGTGTGAATGCCCCACAAGAAACCCGTTTTCCTGATTCAGATCCGCCTTAAAAGGCAGGGTCGTTTCACTTTTATAGTATATTGCTTTGAGATTGTCACCCATAACCTTTTTCAGCGATTGGGCAATAAGTATACGGTCAACGTGCATACCTACGCTATGCGCTTGCATCACAGCTGTATCTTCATATACATCTATCACTAATCCCGGAAGGTAGTCACCTTCGCCATGGACAAGTCTGTAGGTTGAATTCTTGTTTATCCCACAAGCATCACCTTCGCGAAGCAATCCTATACTCTTCCTAACATCCAATGCCGTAGCAAGACGCTTTTCATAAAACTCAGAGTCAATATCCTCGTTGTTAAATGTGAGAACCCTCACTGCAATACTGCCAATCTGCCAATGTCCAATGGCTATAAATTTACCTTCCGAGTTCAATACTCTTACTTTATCTCCCTCCAGAAGATCACAATCCGAGTGATGTATTGCACCAGAAAATATCCAAGGATGATTTCTGTTCAGACTGTCCTCTTTCCCCCTTTTGAGGAAAATTGTTTTTAATTCAACCATTCTGCTTATTGTTGTCAAATGTGATTTATAGTTTTATTTTCATCGTGTCAAATAGCTGGCTTTATACGTCTTCTTGACAAGTCATTTCGTCTTGTCTTTTTGCTGTCTTTCATGCGATTAGACGTAGGATTGTTTTCTTGTACTCCGGATTGCTGTGGTGTTATGGCATTGGGATCAGGAATTATTTCCAACATGTAGCCAGTACTCTCCAGACGTTGTATCTCCTCATACAGTTTGACACACGCCCATGCATCTGTTGCTGCATATTTTTTCTGGGATTCACTCAAAACATCAGTTTCCCAATTGGACAATTGTTGTGATTTACTTATTTTTTTGCTGAAAAAATTGGCAAAAAGCTTTTGTAGCGATTGGTCTGCAATTCCCATTTCCTTGACCATTGTCTGCAATTCAGCATATTTGCCAGCGGTAAATGCCTTTCGCCTGTTTAACTGCATAAAGTCATCTTTCAATGACAAACCCACTTTAATAACTTTTTCATCGCTCATTAAGCGAACCAAATCATCAGTAAATCCAATATGATTTAACCTGAAAAGAAAACATGTATCATCTGTAGAAACCTGCAACAGTGCAACTTTGTTCATACCTGCACCTTTCTTGAATACAGGCTTGGTTTCTGTGTCTATACCGATGATTTTTTGGGATAAAAGATAATCAACAGCTTTTTTTGCCTCTTCCTTGCTTTGGATAACAATTATCCGACCCTGAAATTGAATTGTAGGTAATCCGCCTATATTCTTCTTGTCGTATCTTGTTACCAGTGTCTTCATCTTTATTTGTTACTATAGTGCAATCAACAATAATTTAATTTGGGTTAATCGAGTACAAAATTATGAAAAAAAACAACAAATGCTCACTATTTACGTTTTTTTCCACTAAATTTGCAGAAGAAAATCCAAATCGTCTTATGGCAAATACAAAAACAACAAAAAATACTGATAAAAGAAGCAAGAACAAGGTTACTCCCCAACAAAAAACGGGGTTACTTGCCAGAATCAAAAAGTTTTTCACAAAGAGCAATGTTGCCCCAACACCAGTTGATAGTTCGGACGAATTACCAAAGAGCGAAATCTTCAGGTTTTGTGTAGGTGCCATAATTTTTGTTATCAGTAGTTTCATTCTCTTGAGCATTGTGTCTCATTTCTTTACTGCTGCCGAAGATTCTACATGGGTGGAAGGTGAAAGAGCACACAATTGGATGGGAACTCTTGGACTTGATACCGCAAAGTTTTTTGTAAACGAATGTTGGGGTGTCTCTTCCTTCTTTATCCCCCTCTTCCTGTTGGCAACATCCTTCAGGATAATGCGTATATACAAAGTCAGGCTATGGAAATGGTTCTTGAATTGTTCTGTCCTGATGATATGGTCGTCAATACTGATGTCATTCGTTTTTCAGCATATTTTGGATAGTTTATATAGTCCCATTAAAATTGGAGGTGGAATAGGTGATACGCAAGTTGACTTTCTTGAGGCAAAAATAGGAAGCATCGGTACTTTTTTCATTATCGTTAGCGTAGCATTGGGATATTTAATATATCTCTCTGACAAAACCATTAAGGTTATCAGAAAGATTTTTGCACCTGTCGAGCTGATTAAATCGGTAAAATCAAAGAATAATGAAAATCAATCAGTAGCAGATGATACAGGAAACGACCTTGACAAATCGCTTGAGATTGATAACAATAACTCATTAGAACACGATTCTGAATTGCCTGAATCAGCAAACGAGGATACAGCTACAACAATAGAATTCAATGATATTGATGTAGACAGCTCTAAGGACACTTTGACTCCCAACGATGAAAATGATACTTTAGACATTCAAATCGTACAGGGTGGAACAGACCAGGATGAACCTGTAATATCCGATAAAAGCAGTGAAAACATCTCTAATGAACAAACAATGACAGTACATAAGGGCAAGGAAGAAGAAGAAGCTCACCTGGATGAGAGCAGACAATTGGAACCTTATGACCCAAAACTGGATTTAGAGAACTATAAATATCCGACACTGGATCTATTAAAGCATTATGATGTCGACACCTCTATTGATATGGAGGAGCAACAACAGAACAAGAATCGAATTATTCAGGTTTTGTCTGATTTTGGAGTTAAGATTTCCAGCATAAAGGCTACCGTAGGTCCAACCATTACTCTGTACGAAATAACCCCTGCCCCAGGTGTGCGTATATCAAAGATCAGAAATCTTGAAGACGACATTGCACTTTCATTGTCCGCCCTGGGCATCCGTATCATCGCCCCCATACCAGGCAAAGGTACCATCGGTATTGAAGTGCCTAACGCACGTCCTCAGATTGTGTCCATGGAAAGCATTGTAAATAGCCGCAAATTCCAGGAAACACAATTCGAACTGCCCATGGCATTAGGCAAGACCATTACCAATGAGATTTACATGGTCGATTTGGCCAAGATGCCTCACCTGCTTGTTGCTGGTGCAACAGGTCAAGGTAAGTCTGTCGGACTTAATGCCATACTCACATCGTTGCTTTACAAGAAACATCCAGCAGAATTAAAGTTGGTAATGGTAGACCCCAAAAAGGTGGAATTCAGTGTCTACTCCCCTATCATCAATCATTTTCTGGCGCAGGTAGAAGGAACAGAGGGTGACGAACCCATCATTACAGATGTACAAAAGGTAGTACAGACGCTTAAATCACTTTGTGTGGAAATGGACAACCGTTACGATCTTCTAAAAAAAGCAGGAGCTCGTAATTTACGTGAATATAACGAGAAGTTCAAATCTCGCCATCTGAACCCAGAGAACGGACATCGCTTCATGCCATATATTGTTGTTATTATTGATGAGTTTGGCGACCTCATCATGACAGCAGGTAAGGAAATCGAATTGCCCATTTGCAGAATTGCCCAATTGGCACGTGCTGTTGGTATACACATGATCATTGCTACACAGCGTCCTACCACTAATATCATTACAGGTACCATTAAGGCCAACTTCCCAGGCCGTATGGCTTTCAAAGTCAGTGCTATGGTTGACAGCCGCACAATTTTGGATCGTGCTGGTGCCCAGCAGCTGGTTGGTAAAGGTGATATGCTCGTTCTTGGAGGAGGCAGCGAACCTGTTCGTGTACAGTGCGCCTTTGTCGATACTCCTGAAGTGGAAGCTATAACAAAATATATTGCCTGCCAGCAAAGCTACCTTGGTCCTTCACCACTTCCACCAGTTGCCATGGAGGGTGAAGAAGCAGATGGTCCCGATGTCGACATGCAGAACCTTGATCCTATGTTTGAGGAGGTTGCACGTCTTGTCGTACAAACCCAGCAAGGTTCCACCAGCATGATACAAAGAAAGTTCTCCATAGGTTACAATCGAGCCGGACGTCTGATGGACCAGTTGGAGGTTGCTGGTATAGTTGGCCCTGCACATGGAAGCAAACCAAGAGAGGTAATCTGCATAAGTGAAGAAGATTTGCAATTCCGTCTTGACAATATGAGATAATATTTTTATTTACTAAGTAAAAACATTGACGACATGTATAAACTGACATTTTTGGCCATATTACATCTTGCTATTCTTTTCCAGGTATCTGCACAAGAAAAGTTGTCTGCAAAGGAAATACTCGACAAGACATCCATGGCAATAAACAACAGTAATGGATTTAACGCCAAATTTACGACAACCACATTTGACGGAACCACACCAGCAAATACTTTTGCTGGAACCTTAGATGTAAAGGGAGAAAAGTATATAATGAAGACAGATGCTATTTCTGTATGGTTTAATGGGCAAGAGCAATGGACACTAATGCCAGGCAACAACGAAGTGAGCCTTATGACACCTACTCCCGAAGAAATGCAAGTATCTTCCCCAATGTCATTTACAACCATATACAAACAAGGGTTTAAGTTATCTAAGGATTCTGGCACACTTCGCAACAGAAAGGTATGGAATATAACCTTGTTGCCAAAGGACAGGAAGCAGGAACCTTCAAAGATAACTGTTACTATCGATCAGCAGACATATCTTCCCTTATGCTTGAGAGTACGCAATAACGGTGACTGGACACGTATAAGCATTACAGACATTGACACAAACACTAATTTCTCCGATTCTCATTTCACATTTCCTACCAGTGATTATCCAGAATATAAGATAATTGATCTTCGTTAAAACATCTCAATATAGGTATCCTATTCCTATATATAAAATGTTATACATATATGGCAATAATTAAATGTCCGGAATGCTCCTCAAGAATATCTTCACAGGCATACACTTGTCCCAATTGCAATAAACTGATTAGAGGCCACATCCAACAATGCCCAAACTGCAATGAGTGGGTATTTACTGACACCGATATCTGCTCTGGATGTGGTAATGCGTTTGAGTTTACTTCCACGGTCCATACTCCTACAGAAAAGACTTCTCCCCTAAATATTCATAGGCCACAGAAAGAACCCAGGAAAAGCAGGAAAGGATGTTTTATAGTATTGTTTTCTATTATAACAGTCCTTCTAATCATATGTATTGCCTTTCTGGGGCTAACAAAATATCGTGAGAAAAAAATACTTGAAAAGAAGGCACTACAGGAAGAACTTGCAAGACGTATTGCAGAAGGTGTAAAAGCTAACGAGTCAAGATTTCACCAAATGCAGTTGGATAGTGCAATGTGGACAAAAACTATCAGGTCCAAAACCATAGAAGCAACAGAAAAATATATTAAAACATATCCCGAAGGAATTTTCATAAACGAAGCATATATGCTGCTTGAAGAACTGAATCGACGAAAGGTTGGTGGATTCGAATTAAAGCAAATACGTAATGTAGTTGAGACAAAACTATCTGAAGTAAAGAAAAAGCGAATAAAAAAGTTAGAAAAGGATGTTCTTGGATTGCATTTGGAAATTAAGGATGAACTCAATGTTACAAAGAAATATCTAAATCGAGATAGTTTTATATATGTTGTCAGTGGGACAATCTTGTCAACCATAAACCGCACAGATCCCAATAAGCCAAATCAGGAAACCAATAAATTTGAAATCCTTTTGGATTCGAATCGTAAAATAATCGAATCCAATATTTAGTTACAAAAGAACAAACCGCTTCGTTTTCCATCCGTAGTCGAGAAAGAAAACGAAGCGGTTATTCTATTTTTTTAATTACATACAGTCTACTTTATTCCTCTTCTATTTAATGCGCGCACATAACGGCGGGCATTGGCAAGGTGCTCGGAATAGGTGCGGGCAAAGTTGTGAGAACCAGAAAAATCCTCCTTAGCACACATGTACAGGTAGCCATGCTGCTCATTGGCAAGTACCGCATCGATGGCCTTTACTGGAGGGATACAGATGGGCCCTGGGGGCAGCCCCTTGTTCTTGTATGTATTGTAAGGACTCTCTACTTCCAGATGTTTGAAGTAGATGCGACGTAGGGAAAAGTCGCCGACGGCAAACTTCACCGTCGGGTCGGCCTGCAGTGGCATGCCTATCTGCAACCTGCGCAGGTACATACCTGCCACCTTGGGCATTTCAGGTACATATGCAGTTTCCTCGGAGACAATGCTTGCTAGGGTCACCACCTCTATTGGTGTCATACCCAAACCCTCTGCCCTCTTGATTCGGGCTTCTGTCCAGAATGCCTTGTTCTCCCTTTGCATACGCTGCATGAACTTGTCCATGGAGGTGTTCCACCACATCTCGTAGGTATTGGGGATGAAGAGCGCTGGCAATGTCTGCCATGTGTAGCCCAACTGGGCACAATAGGCGGTGTCATGCAGGACCGTAGCAATGCTGGTGCTATCGAGCATGAGTTGGCGTGCAAGGCGGGATGCAAGCTGGTCTAATGTTCGCACCTGGGGCACTGTTACCCTAACTGGTGTCTGTATGCCATTGCGGAACTTGCGATACACATCAAACATGCTCTCGCCAGGCTTTATCTGATAATGTCCAGTGCGAGGCTTGGCATCGTAATACCAGTCGAGCCATGTCCACCGCTTGGGATTACCGGCCTTTATGCGCACAGAGTCCTGGGTATCGTCTTGGTCGATATAGACACTTATCGGAGAAGTACCGGTATTCACATCAGCACGAAATGGAATGATTGTCCAACAAATGAGGAACACGAGCAGAAACACTGCGATGTACGCAACGGTAACTCTGCGTGGGTGATTTCGCATTATTTGCAGATATGGATGTGGCATATAAGGTGAAAACGGAAATATAAGTTACTATTTTAATGTCGATTAAAGATGATTCGTGCATCGGACGCATTGTTGCATAGCAAGGCATTATGACGCAAGCATTCTTCCTCGTTCATCGTCAAACGTCATCTTCAAAGAACTTTGGCTTGTTCTTGCGTGCGTCTTCCAGCGATGCAAGAGGCTCGGGAGCAAAGGAGCATCTTAACTCTTCCTGTTCCTTGCGAAGTACAAGAATAGCCTCTTCTGCAGTCTGTACATTGAGGAAGTGTGAAAGAACCGGACAATTCTGCGAGGCATCCTTTAGCCAGAGAACAGGACCAGGATATGCAGGTGCTATCTTCAAGGCTGTGTGCAAGGCACTGGTAGTTGCACCGCCTATCATCACGGGCACACGGATACCAGCCTGGGCAAGTTGGCTTACCACCTCAACCATCTCGTGAAGCGAGGGGGTTATAAGTCCCGACAATCCTATGGCATCCGGTTTGTGGTCCAATGCCGCACGGACAATCTCCTCTGGGGGAACCATCACGCCAAGGTC
>JAFYVX010000231.1 GCA_017558255.1 Bacteroidaceae bacterium | reverse complement strand
TTTTGATGAAATTTCGCCACATCAATTAACTCTTTTCTGAATAGGGGGGCTTGGATTTTGAAAATAAAAATCTCAATCGCATAAATTCTGCGATTGAGATATACTCTTATACGCTTTTAAACTTTTATCGGACACCAATAGATTTTATTCTGAAAACAGGTAGATTTACGCTACAATTATTCCATATCTGGCATCGAACAAGGGTTCTTTAACGGTTCTATGTACTTGTATTTGTTTGGGTGGCGCATCAAAATCATCATAAGCAAGAAGTCCTAAAGAAGAAGACGAACCGTAACTGCCAATGCTCATTAATACGGGGAAACAAATGCATGTAAGTACCAAATCTGCAATATTGCGTCCTTGTCCTCCTTCAATAGACGGATAGGTGGATATAAGTACATCCCTTAGTTGCTTCCTGTTCTCTACTGACTGCATTAGCATAAACAATTCCTTATCTATCTCGGCATAACGTATGTGTGTGCGCAGAGTGGACGAAGAATAAGGATTGGTGAACTTTAATTCTGATAGAGTTTTATCGTCACCGATAAAAGGTTCTAGTTTCCAGAAAGATTCGTACTGCAAGTGCCAAAATGGTGTTCCTGCGATTGGACGAAATATACTGTCCTTTCTGACATATAGTTTCCAATTGCGTATGAACTGTTCTTCAAGCCTTTCAGAAAACTCTATCTTATTTGAGTTGATATAACCATTGGCAATAAGGTCCATGACACTAAGCAAGAGAATTGCTTTGTGAGGGGCTATCTGTCCACGTTGCTTGTTGACGTGCAGAGAAGAGAATAGTATTATGTAATCATGCATAAGTGGAAACTTTGTTATCAAAACTACTACTCCCCATACTTCTGCCTATCAGGTATTACACCACGGACACCGCCTTTGGGGTTGGGGACATCGCCATGGTAGCGGGGGATGAGGTGCATGTGTACGTGGAAAACGGTCTGACCAGCAGCTTCGTTCACGTTGATGCCTATGTTGTAGCCATCGGGGTGATATTGCTTGTCCAATATCTGCTTGACGTTTTGGAGCATGGTGTCCATATCCTGACGCTCCTGAGGTGAAAGGTTGAAATAACTGGAGACATGACGTTTGGGGATGATGAGAGTGTGCCCAGGGAAAACGGGATACTTGTCGTAAAACGCAACACAAGTTTGCGTCTCGCAGACAATATCTACATCAGCGTCCAAAGAACAGAAAGGACACTTGGAGTCGGTCAATTCATTCATCAGTGTATTATCAGCACCCATTAGAGGTTTCTTTCTTTTGAAGTTGCCGTACAAAGGCATGGTACACACACACAAAGTTAGTGATTTTATTCTGGAAAACAGGCAGATTTACACTACAATTATTCCATATCTGGCATCGAACACGGTTTCTTGGACATTTCTATGTACTTGTATATTTCAGATTTGCTATTTCGCCAAGAAAAGAGTATCTTTGTGGACAGAATCAATAGATAAAAAGCATGAATTCCACACTGAACATATACAAGGCTTCAGCTGGTAGCGGAAAGACGTTTACGCTGACCGTGGAGTACATTTACCTGATGGTGCGACCACAGGCCGAGGAGGAATACAGGCACACGCTGGCGGTGACATTCACCAACAAGGCCACGGCTGAGATGAAGGACCGCATACTACAGCACCTCTATGGCATATGGAAAGCCCTGCCCAGTAGCGATGACTATGTGGGCAAACTGATGGATAAACTCCACGACGAGGGTACAGACATGAGCGTGGAGCAGTTGCGAGAACGTAGCGGCGAGGCACTGACAATGATCCTGCACGACTACAGCAACTTCCGCGTGGAGACTATAGACAGTTTCTTCCAGAGCGTTCTGAGGTCGCTGGCAAGAGAACTTGGACAGAGTTCGAAGTTGCAGGTGGACCTGAAGGACGGGGAACTGCTGGAACTGGCCGTTGACCGCATGATAGACTCACTTGACCTGGACGAAGCACTGAGGAAGATAGTAGTGCAGTATGTGACGGACGAACTTGACGAGAACGGACGTTGGAACATACAGGCTGCCATAAAGGACTTTGCAAAGTGCATCTTCCAGGAGGACTTCCTTCAGAGGAGCACCGAGGAGCGCAACATCATTTCGGATTACAAGAAAGTGAGGGAGTTCCGCACCGAGATGAAGCGACTGATGGATGAGGCTCAGCAAGATGTGAAGACATTGGCGCAGGACATGCTGAAGGACGTGCTGGCCACCTGCCAACCGGAACTTGTAGGCAAGAAGACACCTACGCCTGCCACATATCTGCAGTACCTGCTAAACGACAAGGATCCCAAGGAAACGGCAAAGGGCAAGATATTCCAGACCTTTCTGGAGGACGGAAGCGTACTGCTCCTGAAAAAATACAAAAACGATGCCGCGGCTTGCTCTGCGATGAACGCACTGAGCGACAGGTTCGTGAAGTTCCTGAAGCAGGAGGAACAGCTGACACGCAAGTTCAATACCGCAAAATTGGCAAGAAACTATACCAACCAGCTGCAACTCCTCTCGCGCATAGACGAGATAGTCAGGGACATCAACGAGGAGAGAGAGACATTCCCCTTGTCGCGCACCCCTACCCTGCTCTCGCGCCTGATAGACGGACAGGACAACCCCTTCGTGTTCGAGAAGATAGGTACCGTGCTGAGGAACATAATGATAGACGAGTTCCAGGATACGAGCCGTCTGCAATGGAACAACTTCCGCGTTCTTCTTTTCGAGAACCAGGCACTGGGCGGAACAGACCTGATAGTGGGCGATATAAAGCAGAGCATCTACCGCTGGCGTGGCGGAGAGTGGAGCCTGCTGAGCGGCTTAGCAGAGAGTATGGACACGTGGAAACCACGCACTGAGACACTCGATACGAACTACCGTAGCGAACACCGCATAATTGACTTCAACAACAAGCTCTTCCCAAGGGCTGCACAACTACTGGATAGGATTGCTCCAGATGCAAGGTTCTGCATAGGTGGCAAGGATGGCATATATGCCGATGTGGAGCAGAAAACCTCGCCAGGCAAGGCCAAGGACCCGAAAGGTTTCTGGAGTGCCACCCTGCGCATCAAAGGAACTAAGAACAACGGACATCCTGTGCTCAGCCCCGAGGAGGAGCAGGAGTGGATGTACGGAGACATGCTCAAACAGATTTGCACCCTGCACGAGGCGGGTCTGCCACTGGAAAAGATGGCAATACTGCTTCGCAAGAACTACAACGCCACCTCTATTCTGGAATATTTCGACCAGCATGCTCCCGAGGGCATACGCATAGCCAGCGATGAGGCATACCTGCTGGGGAACAGTTCCATTGCCATGATATTGGTGTCTGCCATGCGCATGCTCATTGAGGATTACGAGAGCACACCCCTGCCCTATCACCTCTTCCTCATGCACTACATGCAGAGGGTGAAAAAGGCGGACTTACCCATGGATAACATCATGCGCACAGATGCCACAACCTTGTTGCCGCAATTCCTGGTGGAGGAACGGCAGAGGTTGAAGCAGATGCCTCTGTACGAACTGGTGGAGGAACTGTACCGCAGACTGGACCTGAAGGTGCTGACGGAGCAGGAAGCCTATCACTATGCTTTCCTGGATGCCGTGCAGAACTATCTGAAGGACAACCCCAACGACCTGCATTCCTTCCTCTGCGAATGGGACAACGTCCTTTGCAAGCAGGCAATACCCTCGGGCAAGCAGGAGGGCATAAGGGTGCTGACCATACACAAGTCCAAGGGACTGGAGTTTCACACCGTACTGCTTCCGCATTGCGACTGGGACCTGGAAAAGGACATGGGCGACACCTTGTGGTGCGAGGCAGAGGACGGACACGAGGAGTACAACACCCTGGGCAGAATGCCGGTGGCAAAGAGCGGGGTGATGTCCAGGTCGTTCTATCAGGGACGCTACGACGAGGAGCATCTCCAAAGCCGTGTGGACGAACTGAACGCGCTATACGTGGCACTGACACGCGCCTCGTGCAACATGTACATCTGGGGCATTCACAACGGTAAGAGCGTGCTGGATACGCAGAAGGTGGGCAATCTGCTGAACGATTGCCTGAACCCCAATGGCGAGTACACCGACGGAGTGTGGCACGCACAGGAGGGAGAACCCATCGTGACCGTGAAGCAGGAGAAGGCAAGCGACAACCGCATGCAACCCGATTTCCAAGCGCACATAGTGAAGATGCAGAGCTTCAAGGCACGACTGAACTTCCGACAGAGCAACGAGGCAAAGGAGATGTTCGGACAGAGCGACGAGGCTCGCTCGCTGGGTGTGCTATACCACAATGTGATGGCTCAGATCAGAGATGTTTCCGACGTGGAGCAGACGCTGAGACGAAACCAGATGCAGGGCCTTCTCTCCGTAGAACAATGCGAGGAATTGACGGGGTATCTGCAACAGATCAGCGAGAATGCCATGGTGGCTTCGTGGTTCGATACCGAGAACCATGTCTTTGCCGAGTGCGAGATACTGGACCCCACGGCACACAAGCGCAACAAGCGCGACCAGCGCCCCGACCGCATTGTGATGAAGGATGGACTGATAACGGTAATAGACTATAAGTTCGGTGACGAGAACGACAACTACAAGGGACAGGTAAAGAACTACATGCGCCTGCTCCGCAAACTATATCCCGGACACACGGTCAAGGGGTATCTATGGTACGTGAAACTTGGCAGGACAGAAGAAGTGTAGGAGGAAAAAAGACGATGGAGACAAGCAAGAGAGACAACTGGAGGAAAACAACCTTCCTGGCCAGCGTGGCAAAGGATATGATGGTGCGTTTCGGCAAGGATATGACAAAGGTTACGGTGGTGTACCCCAACAAACGTGCACGACTGTTCATGAACGAGGAGTTCCTGCAACTGACGGAAACGCCCATGTGGGCACCTCAATATGCAACCATTGGGGAACTGTTTGAGCGCATAACAGGCGACAACGTGATGGAACCCATACCTGCCGTGTGTACCCTTTATAATATATATAAGGAATTGATGGGCGAGAAGGCGGAAACGCTGGACTTGTTCTGGGGATGGGGCGAGATTATGCTTTCCGACTTCGACGACATAGACAAGCATCTGGTCAGTGCCGATACGCTTTTCCTTAATGCCAAGGAACTGGGCGACATGGAGAGTCTGGACTTCCTGACTAAAAACCAGCGCGAGGCTCTGGAGCAGTTCTTCGGGAGTTTCCAGAGCGAGCACAGGACACGTCTGCAGGAGCGTTTCTCCGAACTGTGGGGCATAATGCCCGATCTGTACCACCAGTTGAAGGACACCATGCCCGAGGGGACACAACCCTATCAGGGTGCACTGGAGCGCAAGGCGGTGGAGGACAAGGAAATGCTCTACAAACTGGACGACGATACGACATATTGCTTCGTGGGTTTCAACATGCTGAGCGAAACTGAGAAGAAACTGATGTCGTACCTTCACGACCGTGGCAGAGCGCTCTTCTATTGGGACTTCGATGAGATGTACATGGAGAACCATGCCTTCGAGGCGGGCGACTTCATACGCCAAAACCTGCACCGATTCCCCAATTCACTGGCCAGCGCTGGCATCTATAACAATCTGCGCCAGAAGGGGGAGGTAACCTTCGTATCCACCAGTACGGACAGTAGCGCTACACGATACATACCCGAGTGGTTGAGACAGCATCTCAGCTTGGAGGAAAGGGAGACGGCACTGGTTCTGTGCGACGAACAACAACTTCAATCCGTTCTGCATGCCATACCTGATAGCGAAACGGATACAGAAGAAGAAAAACGCGAAGGAAGCCCTACCGACGTGAACATCACCATGGGCTATTCCCTGACAGGTACCCCCGTCTACAGCCTTATGCTTGCCCTCATAGCATTGCAGACGGAAGGTTGGGACGAGAGCAGAAAGAGGTTCAGATTGCCCTTCCTGAGAACTGTTAAATATCATCCCTACTTCAAGTTCATGGAGGATGTACAATGGGAAGAGAGAATCGACCCCTCGGACATACCGGCACTGGTGACATACCTCTTGGGCATAGTATCGTCCTTGGCAGGAAAGATGCAGGACGAGAACCTGTTTGACGATGTGCTGATGGTGGAAAGCCTTTTCCAGACACATCGCGCCTTGCGCCAGTTCCATGACATAGCCGCGGAGACACAACCTGCCCTGCAACTGAACCCCACTACCCTCCGACGTCTTCTACGACGCATATTGGGTAGCCAGAGCATACCCTTCCACGGAGAACCTGCCCAGGGTCTGCAGATAATGGGAGTGCTGGAGACACGTTGCCTGGACTTCCGCAACTTGCTGATGCTTAACGTTGGAGAAGGATTCCTGCCCAAGAGCGCTTCGGACAATTCGCTGATACCATATACGCTGAGGGTCGGTTTCGGACTCACCACGGTGCGACATCGCATAGCGGTGTTTGCCTACTACTTCTATCGTCTCATCCAAAGGGCGGAGCACGTTACCTTCATCTACAATGAGAACTCCTCGGGCAACGTGCGCCACGAGATGAGCCGATTCCTGCGACAATTGCAGGCAGAGACGGACATACCCATCCGTTGCCTTCGCCTGGAGGCGGAACAGGAGTGCATGTTCACCTCGCTGGACACCATAGAGAAGACCGATGCAATAATGCAGGTCTTGCATGAGAAATACGACCTGAATACGAATCCAGAGGCACGCCCTCTGAGTCCTTCAAGCATAAACCGATATCTGGAGTGCCCCATGAAGTTCTACTTGTCCAGCGTGTGTGGCATACGCGTGGAACCCGACCCCGAGGATGGTGTGGATGCACGACTGATGGGTACCATATTCCACAACTCGGCAGAGAGGGTGTACAAGGAAATAATGTCGCACACAGGAAGCAAAGTCATCACCAGAGAACACCTATCGGCATACACAACAGACAAGGGTAGCCGTCTGCAAAAGATAATAGACGAACAGTTCCAGAAGGATGCCGGGATAACGGAATTCCGTGGCGAGAACATACTGATCCGCGGTGTGGTGGAGAGATACCTGATGAACCTGCTGCGTTGGGACGAGTGTCATGCACCTATCACAATGGAGGCCATGGAGGAGGACGTGAACATGCA
Source organism: Bacteroidaceae bacterium (assembly GCA_017558255.1). Classification (GTDB taxonomy): domain Bacteria; phylum Bacteroidota; class Bacteroidia; order Bacteroidales; family Bacteroidaceae; genus Physcousia. Next base: position 3,107 of record JAFYVX010000231.1, on the reverse strand, counting down.
GATGGACGTAGACGTGGAGGGAGAGAAGGTGTCGGTGCTCACCGGCGGACGCGTGGACCGCATGGACATACTCCGTGACGAAAAGGGCAACCCCTACCTGCGCATACTTGACTACAAGACTGGTTCGCACGAGAATACGGCATCAAACTTCAATGCCATCTTCACACGCGACTTCAGCCATGCCGGGTACTATCTCCAGACCTTCCTCTATGCTCTGGCTACAAAGCACAAGAAGCGACCTGCCATGCCCATAAAACCCGTCCTGTTCTACACCGCGAAGGCAGGTACTCCCGACTACGACCCAACGCTGACCGTAGGTTCGGAGAACGGAAGGAACAACAACCCCAACGTGCCCATAGGCCCCGTGGATGACATTGCCCTGTACGAAGGGGAGTTTGTGAAGGAGTTGCACGAGGTAATTAAGGAAATCTTCTCTCCCAACCTACCCTTCTGCCGCACAGGCAAATTGGACGCCTGTAAGTTTTGCGACTTCAAGCAATTGTGCAACAGGTGATTTAACGATGAGCAAAGTTGCACTCTGTTATCCGTTATCTGTAATTTTTCAACTAAAACCAATCATAATATGAGTCTCATACGTGTAATACTTTGTATTATATTTCCACCACTGGCAGTCCTGGACAAAGGATGCGGTTCCATTCTCATCACTCTGTTGCTTACATGTTGCGCATGGATACCAGGGGTGCTGGCAGCATTGATTATCAACAACAAGAACTAATCTCATGGCAAAGAAGAACAAAGAGGAATATCGTCTGAAAAACGAGAAGTTCATGGAAGACATTGCACAGACAGAGGGCGTGAGAGGTCTGCGAGGCGGTGTCATGTACAAGATACTGGAAGAAGGGCAAGGAGGCGGAACCGTTGGACCACGGAGCATAGTAACTTGCCACTACAAAGGTTCGCTGATAAACGGCAAGGTGTTTGACAACTCATTCAACCGAAATTGCCCGGAGGCATTCCGCGTGAACGAACTTATCAGCGGTTTCCAGATAGCATTGGTAAACATGCACGTGGGTGATCACTGGGAAGTGTACATACCATCACATTTGGGTTATGGTCCTAAAAACTCAGGACCCATACCTGGCGATTCTACACTGATATTCGAAATCAAACTTATAGCCATAGGATAATACATTATGCTTAGCAAGGCACGCATCAAGCAAATACATTCTCTCGAGCAGAAAAAATACCGACGTCAGGAAGGTGTCTTCGTGGCAGAAGGGCACAAACTGGTTGGCGAACTGCTAACGGCAGGGCACAACCCCGTATATCTGTGCCACACAGCACAATGGAAAATGCCCGTAGCACGCCACCTCTCATGCCCCATTGACATAATCAGCGAAGCGGAACTGAAAAGTGCATCGCTTCTGCAACATCCGCAACAAGTACTGGCACTCTTTCCTCTGCCCGAATGGGAGTTACCAGAGGTAGGGATTGCTACAGAACACCTTCTCCTGGCATTGGACGGAGTGCAGGACCCCGGCAACCTTGGTACTATATGCAGATTGGCAGACTGGTTTGGCATAGAGGACATCGTATGCTCTGCCGAAACCGTAGACATATTCAACCCCAAAGCCATACAGGCAACAATGGGAGCCATATCGCGCATCCGTGTACATTATACCAACCTTACAGAATACCTGAGCAACGCTTCCAGACACGGAGCACCTGTATACGGAACTTTTCTTGACGGCACCAACATCTACGAACGACCTCTCACTCCCCATGGAATCATCGTCATGGGAAATGAAGGCAAAGGCATCTGCAAGGAAATAGAGCAACTGGTCAGTGACAAGCTCTTCATTCCCAACTACCCTCAGAGCCGTCCCACCACGGAATCGCTCAATGTGGCAATGGCAACCGCCATCACCTGCGCAGAATTCAGAAGAAGGAAATGACGGTGAGCTATTAACCTTCCAATCCACCCCCTCCCCCCTGCGGGGTACTACCCCTGTCTCAGGGGTAGAAAGTGGTGATGGCGTTAGTCAGTAGTAACCAACTGTCCCTCTGAGACAGGGGGACGAGCGAAGCGGAGGGGGTGGATAGTTATCGTCTTCGTTTTCGTCACCGTTAACTCCTCCCCCTTCAGGGGGATTGAGGGGGGCTTCTATTACGGTTCTCCCAGGAAGTCTTCTATCACACTCATCTGTCCAGGAGTGAGGTAGCGGCAGTGCTCCTCGTAGCCCAAGGCTATCAAGGCATCATGCAGACCTTGGGTGTCTCTTATTTCCTGTCGGAAGCGTCGTACGGCCGCTACATAGCCAAGGTCGGGATAGTAGCGCATGGCGGCACGGCCGAAGGACATTCCTCGTTTTCGTGTTATATGTTCCATATTATTAGTTTTTAGGACTTTAGTTTTTCACAATACTTTTCACCTGTTTGCGGTTTCCTCCCAACCGTCGGATGGAGACATGTATCCAGTATGTGCCTCCGCTCCGCTCCCATATAAGTTGGTCGAATGCGGGCAGGTTTTTCATGAACTCGTAGTATTCCTCTCCTTTGGCCTTCGTTGGCAGATAGATATCCGCCGCTTCGCCTCGCATGTGCTGGGAATTGGATGCACCACCCACGGCATCGTTCAGTTGGGGGCAACGGTATCCGCTCGTTATGCGGATGGGGCCGAACCTGTCTCGCAAAGGTTGCAATACAGTGTGGCACAGGTATGCCAGGTTCAACACTTGCTCCACCGAGGAGCATTCGTTCACTATGCCAAGTCTCTTGGCGGTGTCCGAGCGAGTGAACTCGCTCAGACTGAAGTTGGTTGAAAGTTGCATGTTATAAAGGTTAAAGGGTTTAGAGTTTAGGGTTTAGAGTTTAGGGTTAAAGGTGGATAAGACGAGGACGAGGAATTTAACGAGGACGGAGACTATCATACCCCTCTGCGAATAAAGGTCAAAGGTGAGAACTAAAAGTTTTTTTATCCACCCCCTCCGCTTCGCTCGTCCACCCTGTCTCAGGGGGACAAAGTTAATAAGGAACGCTATCACCCACTTTCTCCCCCTGAGACAGGGTGGCGAAGAAGGTCTTCAGAAGAAGCAGTAAATCTGCTTCTGTACCTTTTGAGGGTCGTACTCTCCAGTACGACGTGC
>JAFYVX010000004.1 GCA_017558255.1 Bacteroidaceae bacterium | reverse complement strand
GAAGCCAAAGTCCTCTTCGTCAGTATTCTCAAAACCAATCTTTTCTGCTTCGAGAACAGCCAGCGAACCATCCTCCCAATAATATTCGTGTGTGTGGAGTCTATCTACCTCCTTCTGGTATATCACCATGTAACTATCCTGCTCCCACTCTCCTATCCCATTGCATCGTGCATCCATATCGCCAAGGAAATAGTCCATGTCGGCAAAGAACCACATCATACCCTCGTGCGGCAACAGTCCCTCAGGATCAAGATGTGCTATTTCTTCCAAACGTATCTGACAAATGAATGTAAGCAGGTCGCCATCTTCGTTTGCCGGCCAATCCACACTCTCGGGAAGATCGGGAAATCCCCACCAATGACTCTGCCCAACAAGGCTGTCCTGAGTTGGTTGTATGTTTATCTTTATTGCCATAGATTTCTAATCAAATATCACACCACGGTTCATGGATGGGGGCGGATTCCAGTCTATGCCTCGCTTGGCAAGTGCCGCCCTCTTGGCGCTCCAATAGCCATAGCAGAAACCCATGCCACGAGGTTCGTCCTTCAGTTCCTCTTCCAGTTCCTGCTCCACATCATATATCACATCCTCCCACTCCGGCAATGCCTGTATTGGGTCCACCTTGAGCATACCGCCCAACTTGTCCCAACATTCCTGCGCCAATGCGCTCTTAGGGTTGTCCATAATCCAGGCAAATCTGTATATCAGTTGGTCGACCTCCCTGAAATAGTACCTGTCGTAATTACTTTTGAGACTTTCGTCAAAGTCCTTGTCGACCATGAAATCAAGGTAGAACCTATACAGTTCGCACAACGACTGGTACAGCCTCGGAGTGTCCCTCATATCCAGAACCTTCTCCTTCAGCAAATTCTGGAGTATGCAAGCCTTGCCGGCAGGATTTTCCTGATAGTTCCTGAAAGGGGCATTATCCTTGAGCTCGTGAATGAAGTCGCGCACCAAGGGGATGTTCTTCCACAACAAGCCCTTACCGGCATTGTCGAAAATCTCTCTGTACAAGCGCTCTGCATTTGTAATATCCCACTCGTGATTGCTGCTCCTGATATTGCCGCAATGGAACACATACCTGACCTGTTCCGCAATATATTCGTTGTGAACTCCTATCGCAGGAGTGCCCAGAACCTGCCATTTGCGATTGAGCCTGTAGGCATGCTTCCTGTATGTAAATTCCAGCCACTCCTCGTCGACAGACAATATGCTCAATGGACACTCGTGAATCACAAACTCCTTTCCTGGTTGCAATTCATCAATATCTATATGAGCCCAATCCTCGTAGCGACTGCCCACACCCATATCCATCGATGTCCTTACACGGATAATTATGAAATACTGTTTCATGTCACTTAAGAAAAAATTATCCGCAGTGCCCAAGCAGAAAGCACTGCGGACTGTATTAAGCATGAATAGGTCTTAGAAACATCTTCAGAGTTTTATCTTCACACTCTTGTTGCCAACCTTGACAATGGCGATGGTGCCACTCTGCAAACCGGTGTTGATGGTTGTGGTTGGTTCTGTTGCAGCCTGACGCACCACCTCGGTACCACTGACGGTGTAGACAACGATATCTGTACCATATGCCACACCACTGATGGTCAGCACACCGGCATTGCCATGAATGAGCACAGGTGTCGCCTCTATGCTGAAGACACCAGTAGAGTCGCTAACCTCTCCATTCTCGACCCATACAAGTGCTACGCTCACGGTATCAGAGTTCTCATATCCGGTCTTGACGGCATAGGTCTCAATGGCATAGGTGGCATTGAGGTTTATCTCTGCCTCATAGTATTTCTTGGCATCCTGGGCAACCACATCGGTAATGAACTCCACATCCTCCGTGGCAGAGGCCAGAGTCAGTTTGCCATCGGCATAACTGACCACAGGAGTAGCACACTTCTTCACCTCTGGTTCGGGTGTCTCTCCGTCTATGGAAACTATCCTGCCCAACTCGCTCCATGGAGATTTCGCCTTATAAGCCTCTATACTTTCCGCAGGCACATGCAGGGTAATGTATTCGGGATAAGAACCATTAAAGATTGCATATCCAGCACTTGGAACAGTTTCTGCATAGCAGTAAACGTCTGTAAGTTCCTCGCATCCGGCAAATGCATAGTTCTCCAACTCGGCCACAGTATTGCCAAGGCTCACCTCCCTGAGACCTGTACATGCACGAAAAGCACTGTTGTATATGTATTTTACTCCATTGGGGACAACGAGCGACTGCAGGGCAGTGCAGCCATAGAATGCTCTTTCGCCAATCACTGTCACACTTTCAGGGATATCCACTGCAGACAAGGCAGAGCACTGAGAGAAGGCGTAGTCTCCAATTCTGGTTACGCTATTGGGAATAGAAACTGTGGTTAGAGCCGTGCAACTTCTGAACAAGTTGGCTTCTATTCTGGACAAACCGTTCTTAATAGTTGCAGAAGTCAAAGCAGTACAACCCTCAAAAGCACTTGCCTTCATTTCCTGCACACTGCTTGGAATAGTGATAGAGGTCAAACTGGTACATTCTTTAAAAGCATTGCTTCCTATGGTGGTCAAACTGTTGGGAAGAATTACTGAGGTAAGCGACTTGCAACAGTGAAAAGCATAAGATCCTATTAAGCTCACACCATCGGAAAGGGTGAGAGATGCCAGGGCGCCACATCTGGCAAAGGCATCTGGGTTTATAGTATGCACACTGGCAGGAATAGAAACAGTTGTCAAATTTGGACAACCGTCAAATGAATAATAGCCAATGCTCTTAACACCATCTTCGATGACAACAGAAGTCAAACCCAAGCAAGAATTGAAAGCATAGTCACTTATTTCAGAAACACTTGCAGGTACGACCAAGTCCTTTACTTCCTCACCTTTCACATAAAGATGCCCTGCTCTACTCAGCGGATTACTATCGAAGTCAATGCTGCACCAGGCTGCAATATCAGAGATGTGAACAGCAGAGAGTTTTTCACAATAGTAAAAAGCATCAGAACCTATGCTCCTGACACCACTGCCTATGTAAATGGAAGTCATTTTATCACAATATCGGAATGCCTCATAGGCGATACTTGTAACACTATTGGGAACTGTGACGGAAGTCAGAGAGCGGCAACCGTAAAATGCATTGTTTTCAATGGTGATTATGCTGTTGGGCATGGCAACCGATGTCATGTCTTTACATTCATAGAAAGCTTTCTTACCGATGGTCGTCACAGCGTAAGTAACACCCTCATGCACTACAGAGGCAGGAATCTCTACACTTCCCGTGTACTTGCCATCGGCCCTGGCTACGACAGTTGCCTCCTGCGCCTTGGAGACGAGGTTGTAAGCAATCCCATCAATTTCTACCTGCTCTGCCAATATTGGCAATGAAAAGAATACGCACGCACATACAAACAGTGCTCGCAACGAGTTTTGTAAATAGTTCTTCATGGTTATTTTCATTTTGTCTGCCTCCCAATCCTCAGGAGAAGGCACGTTACAGAAATAAAGACGTGAGGACTTTCGCCAACAAATATATTATTTTTCTTTGATTTAAGTACATGGATAAGAAAAATAGTGATTCATAACCAACATTTTTACCATACATCTCACATTTAATCCAGAAAAACATGCTATTTTATCACAAATAACGTATATTTGCACTAATCACTATAACCAACAACTCTTTACATTATGTCAGGTATTATTGATTTTATTGAAGGTCTTCTGTTCCTTTCCATTACTCCTGCACTGGCAGCATATGCTTTTGCACGACGCAAGGCGGCTATCCAGGATAGCCAGGCACTATTTGTAAGCAACGACAAGAAATGGGTCAGATGGGTATGGCTGGCAATGTTCTTTTCCGTACTCTTCCTTGTTTTCATTTGTCCTATTTTTAAGAACAGGTATCGTCCGGAATTCCAATATCTATTGCTCCTGTTAGAGGGAACTTTGTTCTATGCAAGCTATATCCTGGTTTCCTTCCGCCGCGCCACTCCCGAAGAGTTTGAGAAGGCCAAGGCTCAAGGAGAGAACATACTGGACATGACTAAAGAATCGGCAAAGAGCATCCTTGAAGTGATGGGAGTTGCCTTGCTGGGAATATTGACAGCATTGCCTCACATACTGCACGACGTCCTGAATCCTGTTGTTGCTGCAAAAACCATTGGCAATGTTACCTACAAACTCATTGACACCAGTCTTGTGTCCATAGCTGGCGGCTTTCTTGGATTGGCAATGTTGGCAATTGTGATTTTTATCAGCGCATATGTTGCTGGCGCCTTTATCTCCATAGCCAGTGTGATATTCTTCTTCTGTATCACGATTATAAAGTTTTTCAAGAACAGGAAGGAATATAGGAACATAGAACAGAAATGACCCCTGTGGCTTCGTTCCACACCCGTATATATACAACAATATAGTCAGCGCCGTGGCACATTGAGTACCACGGCGCTGGCTGTATGTAGTATTTTGTTACGTTTTAGAACTCTGCGTTCTTGGGAGTACGGGGGAAGGGGATGACATCGCGGATGTTCTGCATGCCGGTAACGAAGAGGATAAGGCGCTCGAAACCGAGACCGAAACCTGCATGAGGACAAGAACCATACTTGCGGGTGTCGAGGTACCAGGTCATATCCTTCATGGGGATGTTGCGTGCCTGAATCTCGCCAATGAGTTTGTCATAACTCTCCTCGCGGACACTGCCACCGATAATCTCGCCGATAGAGGGGAAGAGCACGTCGGTGCCCTGTACGGTCTCCTCCATCTCAACACCGTCCAGAACAGGCTTCTCGGCATCTATCTTCATGTAGAAGGCCTTGATCTTCTTGGGGTAGTTGGTCATGATGACGGGCTTCTGGAAGTATTCCTCAACGAGGTAGCGCTCGTGCTCGCTGGCAAGGTCGTCGCCCCAGTTGCAGGGGAACTCGAACTTGCGGCCGTCCTTCACTGCCTGCTGCAGGATCTTGATACCCTCGGTGTAGGGCAGACGCACGAAGGTTTCCTTCAGGATGCCCTCCAGACGGGCTATCAGTCCCTTGTCTACCATCTGGTTGAGGAACTGCAGGTCGTCCTTACAGTGCTCCAGTGCCCAGCGCACGCAGTACTTGATGAAGTCTTCCTCGAGGTCCATGAGTTCGTCGAGGTCCATGAAGGCCACCTCGGGCTCTATCATCCAAAACTCTGCCAGGTGGCGGGGAGTGTTGGAGTTCTCGGCACGGAAGGTGGGACCGAAGGTGTAGATGGCACCCAGGGCAGTAGCACCCAGTTCGCCCTCAAGCTGACCGCTCACGGTGAGCGATGCCTGCTTGCCAAAGAAATCGTCGTCGTAGATGATGCTTC
>JAFYVX010000230.1 GCA_017558255.1 Bacteroidaceae bacterium | reverse complement strand
TGCTGACGAGCTCTGCTTTCTGGACATTACCGCCAGTTTCGAGGGACGCAAGACCTTTACGGATATGGTGAGCCGTGTGGCACGTGAAATCAACATTCCGTTTACCGTTGGTGGAGGCATACAGGAAATAGCCGACGTGGAGCGCTTGCTCAATGCAGGTGCAGACAAGGTGAGTATAAACTCGGCAGCCATCTACAATCCCTCGCTCATCGATGAGATAGCCAGACACTTCGGTTCACAGGTCATAGTGTGCGCCATAGATGCAAGAAACGATGCCGACGGATGGCACTGCTATACCAAGGGCGGACGCCAACGTCAGGAACTTGGACTTTTCGATTGGGCGCACCAGGTGCAGGAAAGAGGTGCAGGTGAAATACTCTTCACCTCCATGGACCACGACGGGGTGAAGGAGGGATTTGCCAACGAAGCCCTGGCTCTTCTGGCCGACAGCCTTTCCATCCCCATCATAGCCAGCGGAGGAGCGGGAAAGATGGAACATTTCCGCGATGCCTTCACACTGGGACATGCCGATGCGGCATTGGCTGCCAGCGTGTTCCACTTCGGTGAAATACCCATCCCCGATCTGAAGGAATATCTTCACAGAGAAAACATAGTAATCAGACTATAATTAAGGAACAATTAACCACACCATGCTTAACATTGATAAAATGGAAATAGATTTTGACAAGATGCAGGGCCTCGTACCTGCCATCATACAGGATGCCGAGACAAGACAGGTTCTTATGCTCGGATACATGAACCGTCAGGCCTACGACCTGACCGTAATGACCGGCAAGGTCACCTTCTGGAGCCGTACACGCAAGACCACATGGACGAAGGGCGAGACAAGCGGCAACTACCTCCATGTCGTAGACATAAAGAACGATTGCGACAACGACACTCTGCTCATACGCGTAAATCCCGTAGGTCCCGTCTGCCACACTGGCACAGATACATGCTGGGGCGAGAAAAACACTCCCATGCATGCCATCAGCCAGGACCGTTCTTCAAATCCCCTGCTCTTCCTGAGCGAGTTGCAGGACTTCATAGAAGAGCGCTATCGTCAGATGCCCGAAGGTTCTTATACGACATCACTCTTCCGCGACGGTCTTAACCGCATGGCACAGAAAGTTGGCGAAGAGGCTCTGGAACTGGTCATCGAGGCAGTCAACGGTACGGACGAGCGCATGATATACGAAGGTTCGGACATGCTCTACCATCTTCTGGTGCTCATGACCAGCAAGGGACTCCGCATTGAGCAGATGGCAGAGGAACTTATGCTTCGCCACAACCCTGGCTGGAAGAAACATTGATTTACAATTCTATAATATGACCATCAACTACACCAACGTCCATCTGCGACACGAAAAGAGAACCATCCTTTCTGGTGTAAACCTGCAGGTACAGCCAGGCGAAATGGTATATCTCACAGGATTGGTAGGTAGCGGAAAGAGCACACTGCTGTCCAGTATGTACGGAGACACTCCTGTCTACAACGGACGCGCCATGGTCATGAACAATGACATGCGCAAGATAGGAAGAAGCAAACTCCAGTACCTGCGACGCCAGATAGGCATTGTGCATCAGGAACTGCGCCTGCTCTCTGATCGCACAATATACGAAAACCTCGACTTCGTGCTGCGTGCCACCGACTGGGGGCATAAGAACCTTCGACAGGAGCGCATTGAGGAGGTACTGAACTGGGTGGAAATGCCCGATGCCGGCAAATGCTACCCACATGAACTCTCCGGTGGACAGAAGCAATGTGTCTGCATAGCACGTGCCATACTAAACCACCCGGAACTGATCATCGCCGATGAACCCACCGGGCAGTTGGATGCCGAGAACGGAGAACGTGTAATGGCACTGCTCGACGAGGTGCGACGCCAGACGGGATGTGCCGTGGTTATCTCCACCCACAACATGCAATGGCCTGAGTACTTCCCTGGTACGGTGTACGTATGCGAGAACGAAACACTTATAAGGAAATCAAATAATCAATAAAACAATATTACACAAATGAAAGTTTTGAAATTCGGAGGTACCAGCGTAGGTTCTCCAGAGCGCATGAAAGACGTCTGCAAGCTCTTCACTGCTGACGGCGAACAGAAAATAGTTGTCCTCTCTGCCATGAGCGGAACCACCAACTCTCTGGTGGAAATCTCGGACTATCTCTACAAGAAGAATCCCGAGGGTGCCAGCACCATCATAAACCAGCTCGAGCGCAAGTACATGGGGCACGTGGAAGAGCTCTACCAGACCGAAGAATGGAAGGAGAAGACACGCAGCTTCCTGAAAGAGCAGTTCCGCTACCTGCGCAGCTTCACCAAGACCCACTTCACCTCCTTCGAGGAGAAGGTGATTCTGGCCGAGGGTGAAATCATCTCCACCAACATGGTAACAAACTATCTGCAGGAGTGCGGTATCAATGCCATCCTGCTTCCAGCACTGGAGATGATCCGTACGGACAAGAACGCAGAACCCGACTTCCACTACATCACCGAGAAGTGCCTGCACTACATGAACGAGAATCCCGACTATCAGATCTACATCACACAAGGATTCATCTGCCGCAATGCCTATGGCGAGGTGGACAACCTCTTGCGCGGCGGTTCCGACTACACAGCATGCCTTATCGGCGCTGCCCTGCAGGCCGAAGAGATACAGATATGGACCGACATCGACGGCATGCACAACAACGATCCCCGTTTTGTTGAGGGCACACATCCCGTGCGCCAGCTGCACTTTGCCGAGGCGGCAGAACTGGCCTACTTCGGTGCCAAGATCCTCCACCCCACCTGCATCCAGCCAGCCAAGTTCTCTGGTGTGCCCGTGCGCCTGCTCAACACCATGGCTCCAGATGCTCCTGGCACCATCATCAACAATGATTTCTACGAGGGCAAGATAAAAGCTGTGGCTGCTCGCGATGGCAACACCTGCATCCGCATCAACTCCTCACGCATGCTTCTGGCCTACGGTTTCTTGCGCAAGGTGTTCGAAATCTTTGAAACATACCGCACAAGCATTGATATGATATGCACCAGCGAGGTGGGTGTGAGCCTCACCATCGATAACACCTCACACCTGGCCGACATCGTATCAGAACTGAAGAAATACGGTACCGTTTCTTGCGAGGAGAACATGTGCATCATCTGTGTAGTGGGCGACCTGCGTCCCGAGAATTGCGGTTTCGAGAGCATTGCATGCGATGCCCTGCGCGACATTCCCGTACGTATGATTTCCTACGGAGGAAGCAACCACAACATCTCCTTCCTGGTTAAGGCAGAGGACAAGCACCGCACACTGCAGGCTCTTCAGAAAACACTCTTCTAAGTCGTACAAGAGATACTCACACGAACAGACACATGTTTCCAACAGAACAATTCAAGAAACTCCGCACCCCCTTCTACTACTATGACACAGAACTCCTCAGAAGGACGTTAAGGGAGATAAGGGAGAATACCGATGAGCACATGCACGTACACTATGCCGTGAAGGCATGTGCCAACCCCAGGATCCTGTCCATCATAGCACAGGAGGGGTTCGGAGCCGATTGCGTTAGCGGAGGCGAGATACAGGCCGCCCTTCAGGCAGGTTTCCCCGCCGACAAGATAGTATACGCCGGAGTGGGTAAAAGCGACTGGGAGATAGAACTTGGACTTGATGCAGGTATCTTCGCCTTTAACGTGGAGAGCGTGCCCGAACTGGAAATCATCAACACCCTGGCACAACAAAAGGGCAAGGTGGCACGTATAGCACTGCGCATCAACCCCAATGTGGGTGCACACACGCATGCCAACATAACCACAGGACTGGCGGAAAACAAGTTCGGCATAGACATGCAGGAAATGGAAAACGTGATCGCCCTTGCCATTGACATGCCTGGGGTATGTTTCACAGGCCTGCATTTCCATATAGGAAGCCAAATCCTGGAGATGGACGACTTTGCTGCCCTATGCACACGCATCAACGAACTGCAGGACCGCCTGGAAGCTGCCGGAATTCATGGTATAGAGAACATCAACGTGGGCGGAGGTCTGGGCATTGACTACAAGCAACCCGAACTCCATCCCGTACCCGACTTCCACGCCTATTTCAAGACCTACCGCCAGAATCTCCAGCTACGCCCCGGACAGCAGCTGCACTTCGAGCTGGGCCGTGCCATCGCTGGACAGTGCGGCACGCTTGTTTCGCGCGTACTATATATAAAGAGTAATCCGATAAAGAACTTCTGCATTGTGGATGCCGGAATGACCGACCTCATCCGTCCTGCCCTCTATAATGCCTATCACCACATAGAGAACCTCACAGCAGAAGACGACAAGGACTTTGTCACCTACGATGTGGTGGGCCCCATCTGCGAGAGTAGCGACGTATTCATCAAGAACTACGGCATGCCTCGCACCAGCCGTGGCAACCTCATTGCCTTCCGTTCGGCAGGAGCCTATGGCGAGATAATGGCATCCGGCTACAATTGCCGCACACTGCCTCAGGGATACCTCACGGAAGACTTTCTATGACAAGCATCCTTATCATAACCCACGAGGATCATGCCCAACTGGCACTTCACCTCCCTGCCCTGCTCTCCCAGCAGGGTACGGAGTATGAGGTGGTAGTGGTGGATATGAACAGCGAGGACGAGACTCCAGAACTGCTCAAATCCCTTGAGGAGACACACAGTCATCTCAGACACCTCTTCCTCCCGTCAAGTGCTAGGGACATCAGCCGCGAACGTCTGGCCCTTCATTTAGGCATGCGGGCAACCATCTATGCGCGGGTACTGCTCATCGGCGCCGACACACATGTGACTGGTACTGACTGGCTTGCCAATGTAGAGAAACGATGGCGCACAGACAGCAAGGTCATGCTCATCCCTACACTTAGACAGAGGAGCAAGGGCATAGGCGACTATCTCAATGCCGGTCATGAGGCATGGTGCAGTTCACTACACCAGAAGCAGGCACTGAGACATGGCATCTTCCGTGCCGGCAACTGTCTTGTGGGGATTGACAAGGAACTCTTCCTGACACACACCTCACCAGCACATCATCTGGCTCTGGAAACTGGCACAATGGACATCTTCGTATCCCAAGTGGCAAATGCATATAATACTACCCTGCTTACCGAAAAGGACCTCTTCCCCGTAAGAGATGCCATAAAAGGACTGCGCAGATGGAAACGCAAGCGACTTTTCGACGTGGAAATCTGCAGACATCTGCAACACCCCTTCAAGCGGCACATGTCCTACATCCTCTTTTGCCTCTCCAGCATTCACCGTGGATCGTTGCCTTATCTCCTCACCGACCTGATGTCGCGTCTGCGATGGTGCTTTACAAGCAGGAAAACATTTACAAAGAAACATTACTGATTCTCTTCACACACACAGGCGGATCCTTTCCCCTGTCTTATAAAAAAAATACAGACATCATGCGTACAATTAAAGATTACCTGCTTCTCTCTGTAAAGGGAGCCGGAATGGGTGCCGCCGACGTAATCCCCGGCGTAAGCGGCGGTACAATAGCTTTTATGACGGGTATATTTGAAGAGCTCGTAGGTTCCATAAACTCAGTGGATGCAACAGCAATCCGCTTGCTTCTCACTGGAAAGATACAGGCATTCTGGAAACATATCAACGGAAGCTTTCTGTTGGGCGTGGGTAGCGGCATACTGCTGAGCGTACTCACCCTGGCAAAAATCATGCTTTATCTGCTCAACAACCACCCTATAGAAACCTGGGCTTTCTTCTTCGGACTTATCGTTGCATCCTCGGCATTCATTCTTCGTGGTGTCAAAGGTTGGAACTTCGTATCAGTAGTGCTCACCATCCTGGGAATCATCCTGGGTGTAACTGTCTGCACCCTATCGCCCACACAGACACCAGACGACCTCTGGTTTATCTTCCTCAGCGGTGCCATAGCCATCTGTGCCATGATACTTCCCGGCATCTCCGGTAGCTTCATACTCTTGATCCTGGGCAAGTACGAATACATCATGGAAACCATCACACGTCTCACCAGCGGAGACCTCGCCACAACAATTCCCGTCATCGCAGTCTTCGGAGCCGGAGCTGCCACGGGTATAATCAGCTTCTCCAAGTTCCTGCACTGGCTTCTTGGCAAGTTCCACAAGCAGACCCTCCTGGTAATGGCTGGTTTCATCCTGGGTTCCCTTGTCAAGGTGTGGCCTTGGAGCAACATGGATGCCATCAAGGCATCGCAGTTCCCCGATGTTCCCGCCGATGCACTGGAGCTCATCCCCATGGAACAGGTGGACATGCACTATGCCGGAGCTGCCATATTCGCCCTTGTGGGATTCTTCCTTGTAACAAGTGTGGAACTGCTGAGCAAGAAGTTCATCAAGGAATAGCATATCCGCCGCCGCTAACAGATAATACACACAGATGAGGTGCAGAACCATTCGCAACAGGTCTGCACTTCATCTGTTTTCTGCTATTGCTGTCCCCGAAAAAAATCTTTCAACCGCTTACCTTGCCCACAACGTGTATGCTCAGCTCGTAGAGAATCCACATGGGAAGTGATACGAGCATGAGCGTGAAGACATCGGCAGTTGGGGTGATGATGGCACCCAGAACAAGAAGAGCCACCACTACGTGGCGACGGTACTTCTTCATCATGTCTGCGCTGACAAGCCCCATCCTGCCCATTATCCAGCACACAACAGGTATTTCAAAGACAAGTCCCATGGAAAGGCTTATCGTTATGAGAGTATCCAGATAAGAGGCTATGGTAACTGTATTCTCTATGGCACTACTTACCTGATACGTACCCAGAAAACGGAATGTGAGTGGGAATATGAGGAAGTAGGCAAGCATGATGCCAAGAAGAAACATGAGGAAACCGCATATCACCAACCATTTGGCATAATTCCTCTCCTGACGATAGAGAGCAGGTGAAACGAAACGGAACAACTGGTACAGTATATATGGCGAGGACACCATAAATCCAACGTATAACGACGTCTTTACATGGATAAGGAACTGATGCGCCAACCCCGTATTGATAAGTCTGACCGACATTCCCTCTGCAATGCCGCTACCCGTGGAACTGAATACAGAAGCAACATGCTCCAACAGACGATAGGTGACGAACCCACCGTCCTGTGGAGCAAGTATGATATTGAAAATAGAATCCTTGAAACAAAATGCAATCACACTGCAAAGAAGCAGTGCGATGATCATCCGTATGAGAATGTCGCGCAATTCATCAAGATGATCCCAAAAACTCAGGCTATCGCTCACTTCTTCTCCTCTACAGTTTCTGAAGCATCCTCCTTGCCGTTCATGCCGTCCTTGAAACTACGCACTCCCTTGCCCAATCCTTTCATTAGTTCGGGTATCTTCTTGCCACCGAAGAGCAGCAACACCACAAGTGCTATGACTATAATCTCTTGAAATCCAATTCCAAACATTTTCTATCTGCAATTATATATGATTATTGTTGTGAGTGGGGAACCAGAACCCTTTATGTTTCAGACACGGCACCATCTCCCCACCCTCTCTATACTCTACATGTACTCTGTACTCTGCAACCAGTTATCTTTCGTCTTTACTCTGTCATCTGTACTTTGTACTCTGTTATTGTACTCTTCAATCACAAGGTATCCTGCTTCAGTTTCTCGATAAATGCATCTATCTTGCGAAGTTCCTTGGGAATATCTATCCTCTGCGGGCAATGATGGTTGCACTGCCTGCACCCGATGCAATGGTCGGCCTGGCGCAATTTGGGCACACTACGGTCATATCCCACCAGGAAAGCACGGCGAGCCTTGCGGTAGTTCTCGTCCTGACGGCTTTCTGGCACATTGCCTTCGTTCACGCACTTGTTGTAGTGCAGCAGGATGGCAGGAATGTCTATGCCATAGGGGCAAGGCATGCAATACTTGCAATCGTTGCACGGAACTGTGGGATACTGCTCTATGAGTTTGGCGGTATTGAACAGGAACTGCGTCTCATCGTCAGTCAATGGCACAAGCGGCGAGAACGAACGTATGTTGTCCTGAAGATGCTCCATGTATGTCATGCCACTAAGCACAGTGAAGACATTGTTTTGCGTGCCGAGGAAGCGGAATGCCCATGAGGCGACACTACGTTCTGGGCTGCGCTGCTTCAAGATGCCGACAATGTGGTCGGGCAGTTTGGCAAGACGACCGCCAAGCAGTGGTTCCATAACCATAACAGGTATGTTGCGCTTGGCACACTCCATGTAGAGGTATTCGCAACCGATGCCGCTACCCTTGGCAATATGCCAATCCACATAGTTCATCTGCAGGAGCACGAAATCCCAATGATAGGTCTCGTGCAGGGCAAGAATCTCGTCAAACACCTCCTTCGAACCATGGAACGACCATCCGAGATGGCGGATGCGTCCGGCTCTGCGCTCCTCCTGAAGGAAATCCAGCATACCGTTGTCCACATAACGCTTGCGGAAATTGTCCATACCGCCGCCGCCCAAGGAATGGAGCAGGTAATAGTCGATATAATCAACCTGCAGTTCGCGGAACGAGCGTTGGTACATAGCCAGCGAGTTCTCGCGGGAAGAATCGGAGAAGTTGGACAACTTTGTGGACACATAGTATGACTCGCGTGGATGGCGCTTCAATGCTATACCCGTGGCGCGCTCCGACATACCCTGGACGTACACTGGCGATGTGTCAAAGAAATTTACACCATGTTCTATGGCGTAATCCACCAGTTCGTTCACCCTCTCCTGGTCAATGATATCTCCCTTTCCCTCGGGATTGGGCATAGTCGGCCAGCGCATGCAACCATATCCGAGGAGCGAAACCTTGTCTTCACCCAGAGCTGGAAAACTGCGATAGGTCATCTCGTCAGTAGGAACAGGTCCAAGTTCTCCTGCCTGACTATTTTCTTCTTTTCCAGCATTGCACCCTGCCAAAGTTGCAGAAGCGGTGGTGATACCTAATATCTTTAGAAATTCGCGTCTATCCATAGTGTTCTTTCCTTTCATTAAATTATCCTGTGGGTGTCGTGTCCCTCAACGTATATGGCACTGAATGGACGTGCCGGACAAAGGTTCTCGCAAGCGCCGCATCCTATGCAGCGTTCGGTATTGACCACAGGAATCCTGAGTCTTTTCTTTCCTCCCTCTTCCAGTGGCACCATCTGTATGGCACCAGTGGGGCAATGGCGCTCGCAGTTGCCACAAGACTCGCCATCGCGGACAGGTATGCAGTTCTTTCTGATCCATACCGCATGACCAATCTGTACGGAAGATTTCTCCTCACGTGTAATGGGACGTATGGCACCAGTGGGACAGACGTCGGTACAACGTGTACATTCGGGGCGGCAATAACCGCGCTCGTAGGACATTTCCGGCTGCATGAGACGAGAAAGGTCCGATGAGGGTCTGAGCACCTCGTTGGGGCATACGGAAACGCACAACTGGCAAGAAGTGCAATGCTGGGCAAACTGGCGTGCGCTCAATGCGCCAGAGGGCAGAATGTGCTGCTCGCGCTGGGGAGCCACCTTGTCCTCTATGGTTGCCAAACCGCCATCCACCTTCATCTTCTGCGCTTTTACCGCAGTTGTAGCCACGAAGGCGGCACTGCCTGCCAGGAATGCCCTGCGCGAAGCAGAGACCTTCTCATCCTTCGGCTGGCACGAAGAGCACCGGCCAGGTGCAAAGGCATACTTTATGGCACCCTTTCTGCACTTCTCTATGCAATCCATGCATGCCACACAACGGCTGTAGTCTATACTATGTGAAGACAGATCGATACATGAAGACTTGCAGTTCTTGGAGCAAAGTCCGCAATCCACACACTTGCTTGTATCAATCACTGGACGCAGCCATGAGAAACGCGACAGGAAACCAAGCACCGTGCCAACGGGGCAGATGGTGTTGCAGTAGGTGCGTCCGCCACGCCATGCCAGCACAATCAGAACCAAAAGTGTTGCTACGGCTATAGACAGGGTAAGTCCGCTCTTGAACCAAACTTCTGTTTCGTAGAAGGCATAACTGTCTGCCCTCTCTGCCAGATAAGCCAGGGCATTGTTGCCCCATTGCCACACGGGTGCAAGTAAGTTGCCGGCAATGCGTCCGTATGCGCTATAGGGTGCAATCAGTTTTGCCAGGACACCGCTACCCAATACAAGGGAAAGCACAAACAGCACGAGCACGATGTAGCGCAACCAGTTCTTGGCTGGAGAATAAGTGTATCTGTTCTTCTTGGCTTTCTTGCCCAACCATGCAAAAATATCTTGCATGACACCAAGGGGGCATATTACAGAACAATACACGCGTCCCAACAACAAAGTAAGCACCACAAGCAGTGCAACAACAACAAAGTTCATTGCCAGAACAGCAGGCAGGAACTGAACCTTTGCCATCCACCCAAACCACTGATGGACAGTACCGGTAAAGTCCAGAAATAGGGCCGTAACAAGCAGGAAGAATGTTGCCGCCAGGCCGATTCTCAGTTTTCTTAACATGGTATAATACTTAAAATTACATCAATCCTTTGCAAAGATAACTTTTATTAAGACAAATCACGAATAATTTCGAA
This sequence comes from Bacteroidaceae bacterium, assembly GCA_017558255.1. Classification (GTDB taxonomy): domain Bacteria; phylum Bacteroidota; class Bacteroidia; order Bacteroidales; family Bacteroidaceae; genus Physcousia. The sequence goes on along the minus strand of JAFYVX010000230.1, from coordinate 908 downwards.
AAAATCTTTATATCAATGTCTAAAACCAAATCGGTCATCAGACTTTTATCATCATAACGCTAATGACCGATTTGGGTTAATATACACATGAGGTGCAGAACCATTCGCAACATGTCTGCACCTCATCTGTTTTCTGCTATTGCTGTCCCCGAAGCATCGGACAAATGTTATACGACTGACGGTAGCGAGAGCCTAATGAGCGATTTTTTTTTTGGGGGGGTAATCCCGCTTTGCGCTCTTGTCTTCGTCTTCGTTATCGTCCTCGTCTTTCGTCATTGTCTTCGTTATCGTCCTCGTCTTCGTTTTTCACGTTCTCTACGGTTCGCCCAGGAAGTCTTCTATCACTTTCATCTGCCCAGGTGTGAGGTAGCGGTGGCGCTCCTCGTAGCCCAAGCCTATCAAGGCATCATGCAGACCTTGGGTGTCTCTTATTTCCTGTCGGAAGCGTCGCACGGCCGCTACATAGCCCAGATCGGGATAGTAACGCATAGCGGCACGGCCGAAGGACATTCCTCGTTTTCGTGTTATATGTTCCATATTATTAGTTTTTAGGACTTTAGTTTTTCATAATACTTTTCACCTGTTTGCGGTTTCCTCCCAACCGTCGGATGGAGACATGTATCCAGTAGGTGTCTCCGCTCCGCTCCCATATAAGTTGGTCGAATACGGGCAGGGTTTTCATGAACTCGTAGTATTCCTCTCCTTTGGCCTTCGTTGGCAGATAGATGTCCGCCGCTTCGCCTCGCATATGCTGACTGTTTGCCACTCCACCAACTGCCTCGTTTAATTCCGGGCACCGATAGCCGCTATTTATACGGATGGGACCAAACCTATCACGCAAAGGTTGCAATACAGTGTGGCACAGGTATGCCAGGTTCAATACTTGCTCCACGCTGGAGCATTCGTTC